>DASUGG010000115.1:0-9117 GCA_036274135.1 Geminicoccaceae bacterium | reverse complement strand
TGCGCGACCGGTACGACCACGCGGGCGTACAGGTTGCCGTCCGGTTCCTGCAGTATGTTCGTGACGTAGGTACGCCGCTCCTCGAGCGCGGCCTTCCAATTGCCGGTTTCGATTCTCGCCCGTGACGGCGCCGGCGGCCAGGTCCTCGCGAGGATCTGGCCGTCGAGATCCACGAGTTCGAGATCGCGGCCGGTACGGACCTTGACGGCGCGCAGCTGCTGCTCGAACGCTGCGAGATCGCCGGTCGCCAGCCTGGGCGAGCTCGCGAGAGCCAGGAGGACGGAGCGGATGCCGGTGAACTCGGCGTCGACCGCGCGCGCCAGCCCGACGGCGCTGTGCTGCAGCTCTGCTTCGGCTCGCTCGCGTTGATTGGCTGCATACCGATCCAATAAAATGCCGGCGAAGACCAGTGTTGGTATTGCCGCCATCGCGACAATAGCGGCGAGTATCGTTCGTAAAGAGACAGAGGCGCGCCCTCGGCCAGGCATACGCATGACTTTCTGGTGTTCGAGCTCAGTACTCGCGCCCATCGGGGCGTCGCCACCGAACGCGAAATCCCTCGTCCGGCCGAGTTTTCTAGGCGACGCAGCGCAGCATAGGCAAGCGCGCTGTGGTCGCGGCCGCGCCGTCGGGCGGCTGATCAGCCGCCGCCATAGGTAATGCGGTAGATCAACCCGGCATGATCGTCGGAGACAAGCAGCGAGCCGTCCGGCAGCTCGGCGATGTCGACCACCCGCCCCCATGCCCGCCCGTCGCGACCCAGCCAGCCGTCGATGAACACCTGCTTGCCGAGCGGCGAGCCCTGGTCGTCGAAGCGGACGCGCACGACCCGATAGCCGATCGGCTCGCTGCGGTTCCAGGAGCCGTGCTGGGCCACGAACGCGTCGTTGCGGAACTCGTCGGGAAACATCGAGCCGCGGTAGAAGTGAATGCCGAGCGCCGCGACATGCGCCTCGAAGGCGAGCGCCGGACTGGTCATCTCGATCGGCGGCCGCCGGCCGGCGAACTGCGGGTAGGGAACGCCGTCGCCATAGACATAGGGATAGCCGAAATGCAGATCCTGCTCAGGCGCGCGGTTGAGCTCGTCGGGCGGGATCGTGTCGCCCAGGCCGTCGCCGCCATTGTCGGTGAAGAAGATCTCGCCCGTCACCGGGTGCCAGTCGAAGCCGACCGAGTTGCGCACGCCGCGGGCGAAGATCTCGAGACGGTGACCGTCGGGGTTCATCCGCACGATGGTGCCCTCGAAGCCGGCGACGTCGCAGATGTTGCAGGGCGCGCCGATCGCGACGTAGAGCTTCCCGTCCGGCCCGAGGCGGGCGTAGCGCCAGCCGTGATGGCGGAAGTCCGGCAGCACGCCGTCCGGCACCACGACCTCGATCTTGCCGTCAGGTTCGAACCGGACGATGCGGTTCTGCTCGGCGACGAACAGCCGGCCGTCGGTCGCCGCAATGCCGTTCGGCACGTTCAGACCGGTCGCGACGCGCAGCACGCCGTCCGCGACCCCGTCGCGCTCGCTGTCGAGCACGGCATAGAGATCCTCGTCGCGCGTCCCGACATAGACCTTGCGGCCGCCGTCCGCGACCGCCAGCGAGCGGGCGCCCGGCACCTCGGCGAACACCTCGATCGCGAACCCCGGCGGCAGGCGGAGCCGCTCGAGCGGCGGGTCGGCGCCCCGGGCGGTGCAGCCCGCCACGCCGATCAGCAGGATGATCAGACACAGAGGCAGCGCGCGCTCGAGCATCAGGCCGTCCTTGCTGGATTGTCTCAATGTGCCGTCCTGCCGGCGCGCGCGGTAGCATAGGCGGCGGGAACGTTCAATCGCTCCGAGGGTCGGCGGCATTGACACGACCGGCGGTGTGCACAAGATGCAGCTTCAAAGAACAACCGTCGGCGTCAGGGACCCTCACGCGCGCAGCGGCGAGGGGGCCATGACGGTGCCGGCAGACGACTCGATGGAGACCGTCATGCGCCACGCTCACCCCTTGCGCCGCCGCCTCGCCCTCGGCAGGCGGCGCTTTTTGTCCGGCTCGCTCGTGGTCGCCGCAAGCCTGCCGGCGCTGAGCCGCACGAGCTTCGCCCAGGGCAAGGAGGTCAACGTCTACAACTGGGACACGTATATCGGCGAGACCACGCTCGAGGACTTCACCGCGGCGACCGGCATCGCCGTGCGCTACGACCTGTTCGCGAGCAACGAGGAGCTGTTCGCCAAGCTGCGCGAATCCAACCCGGGCTATGACGTGATCGTGCCGACGAACGACTTCGTCGAGCGCATGATCGCGGCCGACATGCTGCTGCCCCTCGACCATGCCCGGATTCCCAATCTGAAGAACCTCGATCCGCTGTTCGCCGATTCGCCCTACGATGCCGGGCGCAGGTACAGCGTCCCCTACTTCTGGGGCACGATCGGCATCGGCTATCGCGTCTCCGCGGCGACGCCCACCAGCTGGGGCGATCTGTTCGACTCCGACGCCTATGCCGGGCGGATGGCCTGGCTGAACTCGCTCGACACGATCCAGGCGGCGCTGAAATATCTCGGCCATTCGATCAACACGGAAGATCCCGAAGCGATCAACCAGGCGGCCGAGCTCCTGATCGCCGCCAAGCCCAAGGTCAAGGCGATCGTGCCCGACACCGGCCAGGACCTGCTGATCGCCGGCGAGGTCGACGTCGTGCTGGAGTACAACGGCGACGTGCTGCAGGTCATGGCCGAGGACGAGGACCTCAGCTACGTCGTCCCGGTCGAGGGTGGCATCCTGTGGGAGGACGACATGTGCATCCCGCGGGGCGGTCCGAATCCCGAGAACGCCCACACCTTCATCAATTTCATTCTCGAGGGCGAGGTGCATGGCGCGATCGCCAACTTCGTCCGCTATCCCTGTCCGAACGCCGCCGCGATGCCGTTCATCCTCGAGGAGGACAAGGCCGACCCCTCTCTGTACCCGCCGCGCGAGGTCCTGGAGCGCTGCGAGGCATCGATCTACAAGGGCGAGGAGCAGCTGAGCCGGCTGAACGATGCGCTGACCCGGGTGCTCGCCGCGTAGCCGGCCGCAAAAGAATTCTCTAGAGGCATTGTAGCGGGGCACGTGATTGACTAGATAGAGCCCCGCGGCGCCATCGGTTGGCGCGGCAGCGCCGGATATGCCGAGCGCGACGCCTCCATGGCAGGGATGATCTTGGCGCCGGTGAACGTCTGGGTGGTCGCGATGATGACGGAACCTAAGCCCTAGACCGCCAGAGCCGCATCGCAGGGCGATGCGGCCCGCAGGCGCACGCGGCATAGCGTGCCGTCGCTCCACCAGTGTCCTTCGGGCTGACGTTCAGCCTAACCCCTTAGGTGGGGGCCACCGACCGATGACATCCGTTGCAATGCGCTCGGGCGCGCCGCTCGAGCCGAAGGTGACCGTTTCCGTCGCGCCCATCCCCGGGGTCGCGCCGGCGCCGGGCTTCGGCGTCCATCTGACCCTCGACGGCTACGGCGGCTCGCTGCAGCTGCTGGCCGACCGCGCGCACGTCGAGGCCTGCCTGAGCGAGCTGCCCGCGCGGCTCGGCATGCACAAGATCATGGAGCCGGCCGTCATGGAGCTCGGACAGCTCAGCCCCAAGGATCCGGGCGGCGTCAGCGGCTTCGTGATGATCGCCGAGAGCCACATCAGCATCCACACCTTCCCGCTGCGCGGCTTCGTCAGCGCCGACGTCTATACCTGCCAGAACAGCCTGGATACGGACCGGATTTGCGAGTACTTCGCCGAAGCTTTCGAGCTGAAGGACCTCGAGATCAACGTGGTGAAGCGGGGCACGCGCTACCCGCAGCAGAACATCTACCAGTCGCCGTCGACAGCGACGCAAGTCGACGCCGCGTAGCCGGGAGGTTCTCATGGAGATCGACCGGCAGAAGAAGGCCGAGCTGCTGCAGCGCACGATCAAGCACGTCGACATCACCGCGCACGACCCGCGCGGCCTGATCGATGCGTACAAGCAGATGTCGTTCAGCGCGCGCGAGCTGGGCCGCGCCTGCGAGATCTACGAGCGCATGCTGCAGGACGAGCGCTGCACCATCATCCTGACGATCGCCGGCAGCTCCAGCGCTGCCGGCTGCATGCAGGCCTATGTCGACCTTGTGCGCCATAACATGGTCGACATCGTCGTGGCGACCGGGGCGACCGTGGTCGACATGGATTTCTTCGAGGCGCTCGGCTTCTCGCACTATCGCGGCACGCAGTTCGCCGACGACCGGCAGCTGCGCGACCTGTACGTCGACCGCATCTACGACACCTACATCGACGAGGAGGAGCTGCAGCACTGCGACGCGACGATCCGGGAGATCGCCGATGCGCTGGCGCCGAGGCCCTACTCGTCGCGCGAGTTCATCGCCGAGATGGGCCGCTGGCTCCAGGCCCATCCGGCCCGCGCCGTCAAGCGCAACTCGCTGGTTCAGGTCGCCCACGAGCTCGGCGTGCCGATCTTCTGCCCGGCGTTTTCCGACAGCAGCGCCGGCTTCGGTCTCGTCGCCCATCAGGCGGCGCGCCCCGACCGGCACCTCAGCATCGATTCGGTGCGCGACCTCCGCGAGCTGACGCAACTCAAGATCGGCGCCGAAGACACCGGTCTGTTGATGATCGGCGGCGGCTCACCGAAGAACTTCGCCCAGGACACGGTGGTCTGCGCCGAGATCCTCGGCCGCGACGCGCCGATGCACAAGTACAGCGTCCAGATCACCGTCGCGGACGTGCGCGACGGCGCCTGCTCCAGCTCCAGCCTCAAGGAGGCGATGTCATGGGGCAAGGTCGACGCATCGGCCGAGCAGATGGTCTTCGCCGAGGCCACCCTGGCGCTGCCGCTGCTGGCGGCCTACGGCTATCACGGCGGCAGCTGGAAGAAGCGGCCGAGGCGTCAGCTGGCGAGGTCGCTGGCCGCCTGATGGTCGATTCGATCATCAACTGCGCTGATCCGGCGGTCGCCGACGCGGTCCTCGTCGGCGCGCCCTACCAGCGCGGCGCCTCGTTCGGCTCGGGCGCCGCGGGCGGGCCGCAGGCGATCGTCGCCTGCCTGGATCGGCAGATCGAGCTGCTCGAGCGCCATACGCGGACCGAGCCGGCCTACCGCTACCGGATCGCGCACCAGATGCTGGACGGGATTGACGGCCTGGCGCCCGAGGACATGGTCGCGAGCGTCGCCGAGGCCGTCTCGCGGCACGAGGCCTTCACCGTCGTGCTGGGCGGCACGCACGCCGTGTCGATCGGGGCGCTGCGGGCGCATGCGATGCGCGACCGCGCCGCCGACGTCACCTTGCTGCAGATCGATGCGCATCTCGACATGCGCGACGACGATTCCGACTACAACGACCGCGACCCGAGCCGCTTCGCGCATTCCTGCGTGATGCGCCGCGCTCGCGAGATGGGCTTTTGCACCTGCTCCGTCGGCACTCGCGCCTATGCGCGCGAAGAATACCGTTACGCCGTCGACCAGGGGCTGCCGATGTTCGAGTGGGGCAGGGGGCCCGAGCCCGCCATCGAGGAGATCCTCGCGGCGATCGGCACCGAGCGCGTCTACCTCTCGGTCGACGTCGACGGCTTCGATCCGGCCGTGGCGCCGGCGACCGGCACGCCGGTGCCCGGAGGTCTCTCCTGGGCCTACGGCACGAGGCTGGTGCGCGAAGTCTTCCGGACCAGGGACGTGATCGGCGCCGACATCGTCGAGGTGGCGCCGCTTCCCGGCTCCGTCCTCACCGAATACGCGGCGGCGCAGCTGTGTTACGATCTCTTGTCGTACAAGCTGCTCAAGCGGGACGGCGAGCTGGTATTCGTGTAGCTGGCGGCAGGCGTCTCCCCCTGCGGGTGATCGTCGCCGGCCGCAGGGACGGCATGGGGGACGATGGAGAGCTGGCGCGAGCAGCCGGTCGTATTCTGGACCTTTCTCCTGCCCGGGGCCTTGTGGCTGCTCGGCTTCTTCCTGGTGCCGCTCGGCCTGGTCTGGGTCCTGTCGTTCGGCGAGCGCGCCGGTCCGATCGACATCCTGATCACCTGGACGCTGGACAACTACGCCCGGGCGCTCGATCCCCTCTATCTGGCGATCTTCTGGAAATCGATCTGGATCGCCGCCCTGGCGACGGCGCTCACCCTGGCGATCGGCCTGCCGGTGGCGCTGGCGGTGAGCTTCGCCCCGCCGCGCGTCAAGCCGCTGCTGCTGATGCTGGTGATCCTGCCGTTCTGGACGAATCTGCTGATCCGCACCTATGCGATGATCGCGGTGCTGCGCGGCAACGGCTACGTCAATCTCGGACTCGGCATGCTGTGGCAGTTCGCGAGCGATGCCGCCGACCTCCTGGCCGGGCAGTCGCTGCCGCCGTTCACGCCCTTGCCGCTGCTCTACAACAACACCGCCGTCGTGGCCGGCATCGTCTACGTCTATCTGCCGTTCATGGTGCTGCCCCTCTATGCCACGCTGGAGCGGCTCGACCGCACTTTCCTCGAGGCGAGCCTCGATCTCGGCGCCAGCCAGTGGCGGACCTTCTTCAGCATCGTGGTGCCGCTCGCCCGGCCCGGCATCGTGTCGGGCATCATCCTCGTGTTCATTCCGGCGCTAGGCACCTTCCTGATCTCGGACCTGCTGGGCGGGCCCGACAGCCAGCTGATCGGCAACGTGATCGAGCGCCAGTTCAAGGCGGCCAACAACTGGCCGCTGGGCTCGGCCATGTCGTTCATCCTGATGTATCTCGCCTTCGCGGTGCTGGCGTTGCGCGCCGTGCTGGAGCAGCGCCGTATATAACCGGCGGTCGATGATCATGGAATTTGCGCGCGTCCGGAGTGTTCAGCATGCAGACGGGCGCTGGCGGCAGCGCCAGGGCGGACGCTGGGGAGGCGAGACAGATGGTGGCGGTACGCAACCTGCTCTCGACCCTGAACAGTCTGGCACAGGCCGGGCTGCCGCGCTTTGCCGAGCGGGCCGGCGCGGCGACGCCCCGGCCGGCCGCTACCACCGACGAGGCCTCGGAGCCGTGGTTCGAGGGGCCGTACGTCGAAGGCGGCGTCGAGCCGCCGCTCGATGAGCTGCTCGGCGATCCCGTGATCCACCTGATGATGCGCGCCGATCAGCTGGAGCCGGAGCAGGTGCGCCGGCTCCTCACCTCCAGGCAGGGGCAGAGCGACCCCTAGCCATTCCTCTCCCGGCCGCCTGCGGGTCCCATCGGCGGCCGGGAGAGGAAGCTCGCGCGCCGCCGGCGATTCGGCTCCGGGCGCGGCTTCGCGCAGGAGGGCTTATCAGCCGCGCCGTGCAACCGTATAACAGGGCGAGGCGTTCCCGAGGCATGACGCCGGGCGCGGGCTTGGGGGTGGTTGGCGCTGGTCCTGCGACGCGAGCGGGCGGGCCCTCTCGAATACAGCCGTAAGCTCTGGCTGCGGCTGTGGCTCGCGGCCACCTTCGTCTTCCTCTACGCGCCGATCGCCATCCTGGTCCTGTTCAGCTTCAACGATTCCCGGCGCAACATCGTCTGGCGCGGCTTCACCGTCGACTACTACGTGAAGGCCTGGGGCAATGCCTCGCTGATCGAGGCGTTCAGCAACAGCGTGGCGATCGGGCTGATCTCGACCGCGGTCAGCACCGTGATCGGGGCGCTGCTGGCCCTGGCGCTCTGGCGCTTCCGCTTTCCCGGCAGGCCGCTGCTGGAAGGCTCCATCGCCCTGCCGATCGTGATCCCCGAGATCTGCATGGGCGTGGCGCTGATGGCCTTCTTCCTGCGCACGGGCTGGCCGACCGATCTCGGCTGGCCGCTCAATCTCGGGCCGGTGATCGCCGGCCACGTCGCCTTCAGCTTTCCGTTCGTCACCGTGGTGGTGCGCGCCCGCATGGCAGGATTCGACCGCTCCCTTGAGGAGGCCTCGAAGGACCTCGGCGCCGGCGAGTGGCAGACCTTCCGCCACGTCGTCCTGCCCTATATGCGGCCGGGGCTGGTCGCCGGCGCGCTGCTCGCGATGACCCTGTCGCTCGACGACTTCGTCATCACCTTCTTCACCTCGGGACCCGAGACCCTGACCTTCCCGGTGAAGGTGTACTCCATGGTCCGCTTCGGCGCGACGCCGGAGGTCAATGCCGCCTCGACGGTGCTGATCGTGGTGACCGTGATCCTGACCCTAATCGCGATGCGGCTGCAGCGGCCGGAGCAGGCCGGCCAGCCGAAGGTGTGACGCCGATGCCCGACCAGGCCATCATCCGCATCGAGCGGGCGAGCAAGCGGTTCGGCGCGGTCGCCGCGGTCGACGAGGTGTCGCTCGAGATCCGCGCCAACGAGTTCTTCGCGCTGCTCGGCCCGTCCGGTTGCGGCAAGACCACGCTGCTGCGCCTGCTGGCCGGCCTCGAGCAGGCGAGCTCCGGCGGCATCGCGATCGACGGCGAGGACATGGCCGGCATCCCGCCCAACCGCCGCCCGGTCAACATGGTATTCCAGTCCTATGCGGTGTTCCCGCATATGAGCGTCGCGGAGAACGTCGCCTACGGCCTCAGGGTGACCGGCGTGCCGCGCGACGAGATCCGCCAGCGCGTCGCGCAGGCGATCGCGATGGTCCGGCTCGACGGCCTGGGCGAGCGTCGGCCGGAGCAGCTCTCGGGCGGCCAGCGGCAGCGCGTGGCGCTCGCCCGCGCGCTGGTCAAGCGCCCCAAGGTGCTGCTGCTCGACGAGCCGCTCTCGGCGCTCGATCGCAAGCTGCGCGAGGAGATGCAGCTCGAGCTGGTCCGCCTGCAGCGGGAGGTCGGGGTCACCTTCGTGATCGTCACCCACGATCAGGAGGAGGCGCTCAGCGTGGCCGACCGGATCGGCGTCATGGACCAGGGCCGCCTGCTCCAGGTGGCGCCGCCACGCGAGCTGTACGAGCAGCCCAACTGTCGCATGGTCGCCGACTTCATCGGCAAGATGAATCTGTTTTCCGGACGCCTGATCGACGTCGGCGCCGACGGCCTGCGGGTCGAGAGCGAGCTGGGCGAGCTGCGCTTCGAGCGGCCGCCGCTCGCGGCAGCCGCGGCCGGCATCGGCGAGGTCGGCGTCGCCGTGCGACCCGAGAAGATCCGGCTGTCGTACGCGCCGCCGCCGGACGGGCTGATCGCCCTGCACGGCAGGATCGCCCAGCT
>DASUGG010000114.1:0-6486 GCA_036274135.1 Geminicoccaceae bacterium | reverse complement strand
TGCACCGCATCGTCGATCACCGCCTGTGCCGCCTCGGTCGCATGCAGCTTGGCCATCGCCGCCTCGCGCGTGATCCGCTCGGCGCCGGCGTCCTTCGCCCAGGCGGCGCGATAGACCAGCAGCGCCGCGGCGTCGACCCTGAGCGCCATGTCGGCGAGCTTGCCCTGCACGATCTGCAGATCGGCGAGCGCGCCGCCGAACAGCTGCCTTGCGCTGGCCCGCGCGAGGGTTTCGTCGAGCGCGCGGCGGGCAAAGCCGAGGGCGGCCGCGCCGACGGTCGGGCGAAACACGTCGAGCGTCGCCATGGCGATGCGGAAGCCCTGGCCGGGCTCGCCGAGCATTTTGCCGCGCGGCACCCTGCAATCGGCAAAACGAAGGGTCGCGAGCGGATGCGGCGCGATCAACGGGATCCGCTCGGCAACGGTGAGGCCCGGCGCATCGGCGTCGACGACGAAGGCGGAAAGGCCCCTGGCGCCGGGCGCTTCGCCCGTGCGCGCGAACACCACGTAGACATCGGCGATGCCGCCGTTCGAGATCCAGGTCTTGGCGCCGTTGAGCATGTAGCCCGTGCCGTCGGCCGTGGCGGTCGTGGCGATAGCCGCGACGTCGGAACCTGCCTCCTCCTCCGAGAGCGCGAAGGCCGCGATCTTCCGCCCATCGGCCACCGCCGGGAGATATGCACGGCGCTGCTCCTCGCTGCCGAACAGACTGATCGCGCCGGAGCCCAGGCCCTGCATCGCGAAGACGAAGTCGGCAAGCCCCTCGAAGCGAGCCAACGTCTCACGCGCGAGGCAGAGCGTGCGCACATCGAGCCGCTCGCTGGCGCCGCCCCAGGCGGCGGGCACCGTGTGGTGCAGGAGCCCCGCCTCGGCGAGACGCCTCACGAGCGCGCGACAGGCGGCATCGACGTCAGTCCCGGTGTCGCCCAGCGTTCTTGCCACGCGCTCGACCTCCGCGGCGAACGCGCGGTGCCGCTCCTCGAAGAACGGCCAGGCCAGATAGCTGCGATCGGGCATGGCGTCAGTTGCCCTCGAACACCGGCCTGCTCTTCGCGACGAACGCCCGATAGGCGCGGCGAAAATCCTCGGTCTGCATGCAGATCGCCTGGGCCTGCGCCTCGGCCTCGATCGCCGCCTCGATGCTCATGTCCCATTCCTGCTGGAGCATCGTCTTGGTCATCATGTGGGCGAAGGTCGGACCCGCGGCCAGCTCGGCGGCCAGCCCGACCGCCTCCTCGAGCAGTCGCTCGCGCGGCACAAGCCGGTTGTAGAAGCCCCAGCTCTGGCCTTCGTCGGCGGTCATGACGCGGCCGGTGAGCAGCAGCTCCGCCGCCCGGCCCTGGCCGATCAGCCGCGGCAGCATCGCGCAGGCGCCCATGTCGCAGCCGGCGAGCCCGACCCGCACGAACAAAAAGGCGGTCTTCGCATCCGGCGTCGCGAAGCGCAGGTCCGAGGCCATGGCGAGGCAGGCGCCGGCGCCGGCGCAGACGCCGTCCACCGCCGCCAGCACCGGCTGCGGGCAGGCGCGGATCGCCTTCACCAGATCGCCGGTCATGCGCGTGAAGGCGAGCAGGCCCCTCATGTCGCGCTCGGTCAGCGGTGCGATGATCTCCCGCACGTCGCCGCCGGAGCAGAAATTGCCGCCCGCACCGGTCAGCACCACCGCCCTCACGTCGTCGCAGGCCGCCAGGCCGCGGAAAGCGTCGCGCAGCTCGGCATACGACTCGAAGGTCAGCGGGTTCTTCTTCTCCGGGCGGTGCAGCGTCACCACCGCGACCGCGCCGCGCATCTCCCAGAGAAAATACTGCGGCCGGAACTCGGCTCCGATCATCGCCCGCGCTCCACCTTCGCCTCGGCGCCGTGCTTGACGTCCGCCAGCAGGCTTGCCAGCCGCTCGACGTCATCATCGGGGATGTCGGCCAGCAACCGGTCGATCCATTGCTCATGCTCGCGCGCCATCGCGGCGAACGCGGCGCGGCCGCGCGCGGTGAGCGCGACGTAGCTGGTGCGCCGGTCGGAGGCGGGCTGGCGGCGCGCGACCAGACCGTCGCGCTCGAGGCCGTCGACCACCGCCGTGACATTGCCGCCGGTCACCATCAGCCGGCGCGACAGGTCCCCCATGCTCAGCCCCTCGGGCGCGCGCTCGAGCGCCGCCATCAGGTCGAAGCGCGGCAGGGTGGTGGCGAAGCGGCTGCGCAGAAAGCGCCGCATCTCGCGCTCGATCACGCTCGTCGCGGCATAGAGGCGGAGCCAGAGGCGCAGCCGCCGCTTGGTGTCGTGGTCCGGCCGGTCCAAGCTGCGGGCGAGCGCCATCAGACCTCGCCTCCGGCAATCGCGATCGCCTGGCCGGTGATCGCCTCGGCGCCGGGCGCGCACAGCCAGAGCACCACGGATGCCACCTCGTCGGGGCGGATCAGCCGGCCCTGCGGGTTTTTTCCGACCAGCACCGCCTCGGCCTCGGCGGCGCTGCGCCCGGTCTTCGCGACGATGTTGTCGATCGTGCGGCGCGCCATCTCGGTCTCGGTATAACTCGGGCAGACGGCGTTCACGGTGATCCTCTTGCTCGCCGTCTCCATTGCCAGCGCGCGCGTCAGGCCGACGACCCCGTGCTTGGCGGCGGCATAGGCCGCGATGTAGGACGCGCCCTTCAGCCCGGCGACGCTCGCGATGTTGACGATGCGGCCGTAGCCCGCCTCGAGCATGTCCGGCAGCACGGCGCGGCTGCAGAGAAACGCGCTCACCAGATTGACGTCCAGCATCTCGCGGAACAGCGCCAGAGAGGTGCGCGCGAGCGGCGCCGATGCGGCGGCGCCGGCATTGTTGACGAGGATCGCGACCGGCCCGAAGGCGTTCGCCGCCTGGGCGAACGCGCGGCCGACGGCTGCCTCGTCGGTGACGTTGCAGGCGATCGCCTGGGCTGCCGGCAACCCGCTGGCCTTCTCCTGCAGGGGGCCGGGCGTGCGGCCCATCAGCGTGAGCCTGGCGCCGGCATCCGCCAGCGCGCTCGCGATCGCCGCGCCGATGCCGCGCCCGCCGCCGGTCACCACGGCATGCCGCCCGGCGAGCGCCTGGCTGCCGGCGCTCATACCGCGACCGCCAGATCCGCCGCGCGCCTCATGTTGCGAACCAGCTGGTCGCGGCCGGCGAGATAGGGCAGCGGCCAGGCGATCTGGTCGTAGCCAAGCTGCGCGGCGGCATGCAGGGTCCAGTAGGGGTCCGCGAGATGCGGCCGCGCCAGGCAGCAGATGTCGGCGCGGCCGGCGGCGATGATGCTGTTGACGTGATCCGGCTCGAAGATGTTGCCGACCGCCATGGTGGCGATCCCGGCCTCGTTGCGGATGCGATCGGCGAACGGCGTCTGGAACATGCGGCCGTAGACCGGCGCGGCGCGGGTGCTGGTCTGGCCGGCCGAGACGTCGATCACGTCGGCGCCGGCCGCCGCGAAGGCCTTCGCGATCGCAACCGAGTCCTCGCCGGAGATGCCGCCGTCGACCCAGTCGGTCGCCGAGATCCGCACCGACATCGGCCTGTGCTGCGGCCAGGCCGCGCGCATCGCCGAAAATACTTCCAACGGAAAACGCAGCCGATTTGCGAGCGTGCCGCCATAGGCGTCGGTACGCCGGTTCATCAGCGGCGTGATGAAGGCGGAGAGCAGGTAGCCGTGCGCGCAATGCAGCTCGACCATGTCGAAGCCGCAGCGCTCGGCCATCCCGGTCGCGCGCACGAAGGCGGCAAGCACGTCCTGCATGTCGTCGCGGGTCATCGCCCGCGGCACCTGATGCGCCGGCGACCAGGGCACCGGCGAGGGGCCGATCAGCGGCCAGTTGCCGCTCTCGAGCGGCTCGTCCATGCCCTCCCAACCGAGCCGGGTCGAGCCCTTGGGGCCGGCGTGGCCGAGCTGCAGGCAGATCTTCGCCTCGCTGTGCGCGTGCACGAAGTCGACGATTCGCGTCCAGGCCGCCACGTGCGCCTCGTCCCACATGCCGGCGCAGCCCGGCGTGATGCGCGCCTGCGGGCCGACGCAGGTCATCTCGGTGAACACGAGGCCAGCACCACCCTGGGCGCGCGCCCCGAGATGCACGAGGTGGAAATCGCCGGCCACACCCTCCTTCGCCGAGTACATCGCCATCGGCGAGACGGCGACGCGGTTGACGAGCTCGAGCCCGCGCAGCCGGAACGGCGTGAACATCGGCGGCACGGCGACCTGCACCGGATGGCCGCTCGCGCGCTCGGCGAACCACTGCTCCATCCCTTCGAGCCAGGTGCGATCGCGCAGGCGCAGGTTCTCGTGGCTGACCCGCTGGCTGCGGGTGAGCAGCGCGTAGGCGAACTGCATCGGCTCGAAGCCCGTGTAGCGCGGGACGGCCTCGAACCATTCGGTCGAGTTGCGCGCGGCGCTCTGCAGCTTCAGCACCTCGGTCTGGCGAGACTGCTGATAGGCGGCGAGCGCGGCCTGGAGGTCATCCGAGCCGTGCAGCGCGTCGGCGAGCCCGATCGCATCCTCGAGCGCCAGCTTGGTGCCGGAGCCGATCGAGAAATGCGCGCTGTGCGCGGCATCGCCCAGCAACACGATCTCGTCGTGATGCCAGCGCTCGCAGGCGACGCGCGGGAAGTGGAGCCAGGCGGAGCCGCGCAGGTGCTTGGCGTTGCTCATCAGGCGGTGACCGCCGAGATGGCGCTCGAACAGCATCTCGCAGGCGGCGACGCTGTCGCCGGTGCTCATGCGATCGAAGCCGAGACCGCGCCAGGTCGTCTCGCCGCACTCGACGATGAAGGTCGAGGTAGCGGCGTCGAAGCGATAGGCGTGCGCCCAGATCCAGCCCTGCGGGGTTTCCTCGAAGGCGAACGTGAAGGCCTCGAACGGCTGGTCGGTACCGAGCCAGATGTACTTGTTCGTGCGCAGTTCGATGCTCGGCCTGAACGCGGCGGCGAAGCGCTCGCGAATCCGGCTGTTGATGCCGTCCGCCGCGACGATCAGGTCGGCGTCGCGAAAGGCCGCGAGATCCTCGACCTCGTGCTCGAACCGCAGCCGCACGCCGAGCCCGCGGGCGCGCTCCTGGAGGATGTGCAGCAGGCGCTTGCGCGCGATGCCGGCGAAGCCGTGCCCGCCGGAGCGGACGACGTGCCCCTTGAAGCGCACGTCGATGTCGTCCCAGTGCTGAAAACTCTGCTCGATCGCGGCGGCGCTGTCCGCGTCGTTCCGCCACAGGTTGCCCAGGGTCTCGTTGGAGAACACGACGCCCCAGCCAAAAGTGTCGTCGGCGCGGTTGCGCTCGAGGACCAGCACGTCGTGCGCCGGGTCGCGCAGCTTCATCGAGATCGCGAGATAGAGCCCCGCAGGGCCACCGCCGACGCAAACGACCTTCATGCCGCATCCGTACTTCGCGCGCTGCCCGTTATTTGAAGCTTGAAGCATCGGATTCAAGGGGCCTGCCGCATTTTCGCGGCATGCGAACTCCGGCGTGGCGCGGCACCCGGCCATCGCCTAAGCTCCGGCCGCAGTGCGACGCAACAGAGGTGAGACATGGCCGCCGAGTCAGGCGCGAGGAAGCAGAAGGTGACCGAGGCGGTGGCGGTGTTCCACGACGTCTCGTCGCTCGAGGCCGCGGTCGACGACCTGCGCAAGGCGGGCTTCGAGCGCGGCGATATCAGCCTGCTCGCCAGCGAGGACTCGATCGAGCGGAAGCTCGGTCATCGCTACGAGCGGGTGGAGGAGCTGGAGGATGCGCCAGACGCGCCGCGCGTCGTCTACCGCACTCGCGCCTCCATGGGGGAGAGCGAGGACCTGATCATCGGCTCCCTGACCTATCTGCCGGCCGTGCTCGCGGCGGGCACCGTGGTCGCCTCGGCCGGCGTTGTGGCGGCCGCCATCACCGGCACGGCGATCGCGGGCGCCCTGATCGGCACCGTGCTCGCCCGCTGGCTCGACGAGCGGCACGCGAACTATCTCAGCGAGCAGCTCGAGCACGGCGGTCTGCTGCTGTGGGTGCGGACCCGCAACAAGGAGCAGGAAAGCGCCGCGCTGCGCATTCTGGCGGACCACTCCGGCGCCGACGTGCATCTGCATCAGCTGCCGGCCGAGCCCGCGCCTTAAGCGATCACAAGAGGCTGCGCCGGTCGCGCGTCCCCTGCAAAACAAAACCGCCGCTCCGAAGAGCGGCGGTTTCAACCACGCGGTTTGGATTGGCTTAGCTGCCGTCGCCCGAGGTCTGCACCGGCACGGGCGTCACGCCGCCGTTGTCGGCCGAAGCGACGGTCTGCTTGGTGCTGCTGGCGATATGACCGGGACCGCAGTCCGCATACGCTACGCTGCTGCCGATCGCGAAGGCGACGAGAGCTGTCAGGGCGAGAATGCTACGATGCATCATGCTACTCCCGTACAAAGCCAACCTGCACGCTAGCTCCTACCTGCCGCCGCAGGCAAACACTTTCTGGCGGCGCGACCGCCGCCGCGCATCACATCACGTTGAACGGAATCGGGTCCGAC
>DASUGG010000113.1:0-8706 GCA_036274135.1 Geminicoccaceae bacterium | reverse complement strand
GTGGTCATGTCGATCTCCGGATCGGGGGATGAAGCGGCAACTCCATCCTAACCCGCCTCCGGAGCGGCATGGCCACACCTGGCCGGCCATGGCCGGCCAGGTGTGCCACCAACTGTCAGGCGATTACGATCTCAGGACAGCCTTGATACCTGCAACGACCATTTCCTGCTACAGCAGCAAGCTCCGGACCTGACGCCTCGGCGCACCCGCAGCGGCATCTGGAACGAAATGGCGTGCTGCGTGTATTATGGGAGGAAAGCGAGCCAACTTTGTGAAGCACGCAGCCCTTTCGGTCCGCAGGACGCAACGGCAGACCGCGCTGGCGCGGGTCGGCGGCATCGCCGTCCTCGCCCTCGTCTCCGCCTGCGCCTCCCCCGACCCGGCTGTCGCGCCGCGGTCGGATGGCCCCTACATCGCCGCCCGCCCGGAGGCCTTCGCGGGCAGCGTGGTCGGGGAAGGCTACTGCGTCGACTTCGTGAAGGCCGCGGCGGGCGTGCCGCGGACCGCCGCATGGCAGGAGGGCACCCAGGTCCGCCGCAACCCGGACATCGCGGCGGGCACTGCCGTCGCCACGTTCGAGTCGGACGGCAGCTACACGAGCGAATCAGGCAATCACGCCGCGATCTACCTGTCCCAGAACGATCAGGGCATCTGGGTCTACGACCAGTGGCAGGGCCAGCCCGTGCACCGGCGCCTGATCCGCTTCGAAGGCGGCAGCGGCAAATGGGGCAGCAAGAGCAATGACGGCACGCGCTTCGCCGTCATCGAGTAGCGTTCCATCGCAAGACGGGGCCGCGAGAAGTGGCCGCACGCGCTACGGCACCGCTGCCAGAGTAGAGGTAGGCTGCGGTTCCCTAGAGCGCCTTGGCCGCCTCCTTGGCGGTGCGTCGTGCCGCCACCTGTTCGCTCAGCATCCGGTAGGCCACGTAATACTTGTAGATGTTCCGGACGTAGCGCACAGGCTCTCGGCTGATCACTTTCGCCGCCGCGAACTCGACGTTCTGGAACCTGCGAAGCGCTCCTTTCTTGGCGGTCTCGACGAACGAGTTCACAGCGGCCGCGAGCTTTGGGCTGTCCTTGCGCATTGCCCAGGCGATCTAGCCGTCGGCGTTGACCGCGATATCCTGATGCACGACGAGTCCGTCGACGATCTGTGCCCAAAACGCCACCTTGTGGCTGTCCACGATGATGGCCCGCAGCAAGCCGACCGCGACGATCTCCAGGAGATCCTCGTCCTCGAGATTCTCGTCCGCCGCGATGAACTGGACCTCGCCGGCCTCCTTGCGTCGCTGGTTGAGCGCGACCAGATGCTTGTATTAGCTCGAGGGTCGAACGTAGACGGCCGCGTCGGTGGCAAGGTCGTCGAGGTCGCAATCGGACCAGCGGCAGGTCGGCGCGAGGGAGCGGGCGTAGCGATGTTCAAGAACATCCTTCTGACGGTCGATCTCGAGCATGCGGACAGCTGGGTCAAGGCGCTGCCGGTGGCGCTGGATGCGGCCAGGGCCGCGAAGGCGCGGCTGCATGTGATGACCGTGGTGCCGGAGGTCGCCGTGCCTGCGCTGATGCAGGCGGGTCCCTACGACTACGAGGCGCAGCTGGTGCCGAAGGCCGAGGCGGCGCTCGGCGCCCTCGTGCGCCAGCACGTGCCGGACGACGTCGACACGCACCAGATCGTCACCTACGGCGGCATCTACAGGGACATCCTTCGGGTGGCGGCGGAGATCCCGGCGGACCTGATCGTCATGGCGGCGCATCGGCCCCAGCCGGGCGACTTCCTGATCGGCTCGAACGCCGAGCGCGTCAGCCGCCGGGCCACCTGCAGCGTGCTGCTCGTACGCTGAACCGGAACGGCGGTCAGGCGCGGACCGCATCGGCCGGCAGCGCCGGCAGCCGGGCGGGATCGAACGCCGCGATGTCGAGCGACGTGCGGCCGTCGGCGATCAGCTCGGCCATCGTCTCGCCAGTTGCCGGCCCGTTCAGCATGCCCCAGACACTGTGGCCGGTCGCCACATAGGCGCCAGCGACGCCGGACACGCGGCCCATCAGCGGCAGGCCGTCGCGGGTCACCGGCCGGTAGCAGGCCTGCGCCGCAACGGCCTCGGCATCCGCCAGTCCCGGCGCGAAGCCGCGGATCATCGCCCGGAGCTTTGCCTGTGCCATGCCATCGGTCGCGACCGCCGCGGGGTCGAGCGGCAGCGGCGCCTCGCTCGAGAGGCCGCAGACATAGGTGGTGCCGTCCGGCCGCGGGAACACTTCCGGCGCATGCGCGGCGCCGTCCTCCGCCTCGTACTCGACGAACAGCGCGTGCGGCGTGACCGCAACACCTGTCCGCAGCACCACGCTGTGGCCTTTCAGCCCATAGACCATGGGCAGGGGCAGCCAGGCGCAGGCCAGGAGGGACCATGGGCCGAGCGCGATCACCACGGCATCCGCCCCGAGCGGCGCGCCGTCGACCAGCACGCCCGCGACGCGGTCGGCATGGCGGAGAAGACCGGTGACCTCGCCGATCTGCAGCCGCGCGCCTGCCGCGATCGCGGCGTCCATCATGCCGCGGGTGAATCTTTCGGGGTGGATTTGCGCCGTGGTCCTCGTGGTGCCGAGCTGCTGCTGGAGGGCCGCCTCGCGCGCGACCCATCCCGGCAGGCCGCCGGTCGCGCGCAGGGAGCGCCGCGCGCTCGCCGCGACGGCGAGCGTGTCAAGCCTGCGATAGTCCCAGCTGCCGAACGCCGCGGCGAGCTCGGCGTGCAGCGCGAAGCTGCGCCGGGCGAGCGCCGCCAGCGGCGTGCCGTCGCACCAGTCCAGCGCCAGGAAGCCGCCGGACTTGCCCGAGGCGGCGCAGGCGACGCCGGTCCGCTCGACGACCACCGCCTCCGCCCCCCTCTGGCCCAGAAAGTAGGCGGTGCAGGCGCCGATCACGCCGCCGCCGCAGATCACCACGCGCATCAGCTCTCTCCCTTGCGCCTCCCTAGCACGGCGGAACGGCGGCCGTCGCCCTCCCGATCCAAGCCGCGCGCGTTACCGGTTCATGAACGCGGCGTGAAAGCTTCGCCACGTCCTTGCCGGGCGGCGGAGCGCCGACGATCCTCCAGGGAATGGGCGCCCTGACCTTCAACGAGGACGCGACGATGTTCTGCCTCGAGGATAGCTCCAGCCTCAATGCCGTGATCGCATTGGCGGCGCTCGTGCTGGTCTTTGCGATCGGCCTCGGCCTCGGACTGCTGGCCCGCGGCCTGTAGGCCCGAAAGTTGGGAGAGCCGCTTGGGCTCGAAGGTGGGATCGGCTAGGGTGCGGTGCTGCGGCGGCTCGCGCCGTTCCTCTTGTTTCGGGGCCTGTTCATGACCGCACATCCCGAGCTGTTGACGCCGGACGAGGCCAGCGCGATGGGCGGGCGCGGCCAGCTCACCATCATCGACATCCGCCTGTCGGTGGAATGGGAGCGCACCGGCCTGCCGGAAGGCGCGCTCGCGATCTCGCTGCAGGACCGGACGCTGCAGCCGCGCGCCGAATTCGCCGCCGACGTGCTCGCGGCGTTGGCCGGCGATCCGCACCGGCCGATCGCGCTGATCTGCGCCAGCGGCCACCGCTCCGCCTTCGCGCAGCAGCTGCTGGTCGAGAGCGGCTTCACCGCGGTATACGACATCGGCGAGGGCATGCTCGGCGGCGACTATGGTCCCGGCTGGCTCGCCCGCGCCCTGCCGACCGAGGCCTGCAGGCTCTGAGCGGCCTCAGCCCGGCCGGGCGTCGGCGACGGCGGGCAGGAGATCGTCCGGTATGTCGTCGAACGAGGCATAGTTCAGGTTGTAGAGCTTGGCGTACAGGCCGCGCTGGCGCATCAGCTCGGCATGGTTGCCGCTCTCGATCACCTCGCCGTTCTGCAGCACGATGATCCGGTCGGCGTTGCGCACGGTCGCCAGACGATGCGCGATCACGAGGCCGGTGTGCCCCTCGAGCAGGCGGGCCAGCGCCTTCTGGATCAGCTGCTCGGTGTAGCTGTCGACGCTGGCCGTGGCCTCGTCGAGCACCAGGATCTTGGCATCCGCGACCAGCGCTCGGGCGAAGCTGATCAGCTGGCGCTGCCCGAGCGACAGGTTGCCGCCGCGCTACTCGAGTGGCGTCTCGTAGCCCTGCGGCAGGCGCATGATGAAGTCGTGCGCGCCGACCGCGCGGGCCGCCTCGACCACCTGCTCGCGGCTCGCCAGGGTGGCGTAGCGGATGTTCTCGAACACCGTACCGGTGAACAGGAAGGGCTCCTGCAACACCATGGCGATGTGGCGGCCGAGCGATGCCTGGGCCAGGTCGCGCACGTCGTGGCCGCCGACCAGCACCTCGCCGCTCCAGACGTCGTAGAAGCGGTGCACGAGGGCCATCGTGCTGGTCTTGCCCGAGCCGGTCGGGCCGACCAGCGCCACGGTCTCGCCCGGCTCGACCCGGAAGCTGACCTCGCGCAGCACCGGGATGCCGCGGACATAGCCGAAGGTGACGTCGCGGAACTCGACCGAGCCGTCGATCGCCACCGGATCGAGGGCGTCCGGCCGGTCCTGCACCTGGATCGGCACGTCCAGCACCTCGAAGATCCGCTGCCCTGACGCCATGGCGCGCTGCATGATGCTGTACTGCATGGTCAGCGAGCGGATCGGGTCGAAGAAGCGCTGCACGTAGAACAGGAAGGCGACCATCACGCCGAGGTCGAGCCGGTCGCTTAGCACGGTGATGCCGCCGACCACCACGACGATGCCCATCGCCGCGCCGGTCAGCGTGTCGACGATCGGCACCATGATCTGGGCGAGCCAGGTGGCGCGCAGCTGGGCCCGAAGGTTCTCGTCGACCTTCTCCTCGAACAGCTGCAGATTGACCGACTCGCGGCCCATGCCCTGGATGGTGCGGACGCCGTGGATGCCCTCGGCGAGCGCGCCGTTCAGGGTCGAGCTGGTGATCCGGGCGTGCAGGAACGCCTGCCGCGCCCGCGGAATCCAGACGATCCGCACGACCACCAGGATCGGCACGACCGACAGCGTGAGCAGGCCGAGCTGCCAGTCGAGCACCAGCAGCGCGACGGCGATGCCGAGCAGCAGCACGAAGTCGCCGATCGCGAACACCGAGGTTTCGAGGAACTCCTGCAAAGCGTGCACATCGCCCTGCAGGCGCGACATCAGCCGGCCGACCTCGGTCTTGTCCATGAACGACAGCGAGACCTGCTGCAGATGCGCGAACATCGCGCGCCGGAGGTCGATCAGCAGCCGCTCGGCGATCCGCCCGACCAGGATCTCCTGGATCAGGTTGGCGACGAAGTTGAAGCTGACGATGCCGAGGAACACCAGCGCGCCGAGGGTGAGCAGCCGCTCGTTGCGGGCGGTCGCGACCAGCGCGTGGTCGATTACGGCGCGCACGATCAGCGGGATCGAGACCTGGCTGGCGGCGAACACCAGCACGGCCAGCACGGCGAGCGCGAGGCGGGCCCGGTAGGGGCTGATGTGCTGCCAGAAGCGGCGCATGATCCTGCCGTCGAAGGCGGCGAAGATCTTCTCCTCCGTGTCGATCTGCGAGCCGACCACCGCGCGCGGCGGCCGCGCCCACCCGCTCCGGCGCTGCCGGCGGGCGCGCTGCCGGCGGCCGGCGGGCCGGCTGCTCGCCTGGGCGGCGCTCATGCCTGCTCCCGCGGCTCGCTGCCGGCGCTCTGCAGCCGGTACAGGCTGGCGTAGCGGCCGCCCTGGCGCAGCAGTTCGGCGTGGCTGCCGCGCTCGACGATCCGGCCCTCCTCGAGGAAGACGATCTCGTCGGCGGCCATCAGCGAGCCCAGGCGGTGCGCGATGATGATCGTCGCGCGCGTCGCGGCCTGGCTGCGCAGGGCCTCGCGGATGCTCTTCTCGGTGGCGGCGTCGACCGCCGCGGTCGAGTCGTCGAACACCAGGATCGGCGGCGCCAAAAGGATGCTGCGCGCGATCGACAGGCGCTGGCGCTGGCCGCCGGACAGCGACACGCCGCGCTCGCCGACCAGGGTCTCGTAGCCCGCCGGCAGGCCGGCGATGTAGTCGTGCAGCCGCGCCATCTCGCTCGACTGCGCGATGCGCTCGCGCTCGGCCCACGGGTCGCCATAGGCGATGTTGTTCTCGATCGAGGCGGTGAACAGGAAGGTGTCCTGTTGCACCAGGCTGACGGCGCGGCGCAGCGAGGCGAGCGTGACGTCGCGGATGTCCTGGCCGTCGATTGTGATCCGGCCGGCGCCGACGTCGTAATAGCGCGGGATCAGATGCGCGATGGTCGACTTACCGCTGCCGGGCGGCCCGACGATGCCGAGCGTCTGGCCGGCGCGCAGCTCGAAGCTGATGTCGTGCAGGGTCGCGAGCAGCTTGCCGTCGCTGGTCTGGGCGCCGGGATAGGCGAAGGAGACGTTCTCGAAGCGCAGCACGGCGTCGCCGATCGCGAGGTCGCGAGCACCCGGCCGGTCGGCGATCTCGGGCTCGCGGTCCAGCACCTCGAACAGCCGGCCGCCCGACATCGAGGCGCGAGCGAAGGCGTTGACCATCATGCCGAGCTGGCGCACCGGCATCTGCAGGATGGCCATGAAGGCCAAATATTCGGCGAGCGTGCCGACCGTGATCTCGCCCGCGAGCACCCGCAGGCCGCCGACCCAGAGCAGCAGGCCCATGGCCAGGAAGTAGGCGTAGGTCATCGCCGCGGCGTTGCGCACGCGGACGTCGAGGCGGTGGTCGGCCAGCGCCAGCGCCTCGTCGGAGACCTCGTCGAACTTGCGCATCTCGTAGGGCTGTGCGGCGAAGGCGCGGACCACGCGGATGCCGCCGAGATTCTCCTCCATGACTCGCGTCAGGACGCCGAGCTTCTCCTGCAAGGCGAGCCAGCTCGCGCGCAGCCGCAGCCGCGCCACCACCGAGCGCCAGGCCGCGAACGGCACGAAGCTCAGGGCGATCAGCCCGAGCAGCGGCTCGGTGCGCAGCAGCAGGGTCGCGCCGACGCCCACCAGGATCGAGATCAGCACCAGGCGGATGATGCCGGCGTTGATCACCATGCGGATGCCCTCGATGTCGAGCATGCCGCGGGTGATCAGCTCGCCGGTGTGGACCCGGTCGTGGAAGCCGAAGCTCAGGCGCTGCAGCTGGGCGTAGTACTGCATGCGCAGGTCGTAGGCGATCTTCTGGCCGACCGCCTCGCCCTGGTAATTGTGCCACATGGTGAACAGACCGCGCAGCATGCTGGCGCCGAGCAGCAGCCCGGCGGTCTGCCACAGCGCGGCGCGCGCCAGATCCTTGTCGCCGCCGGCTAAGAGGCCCTGCGCGCTGTCGACCGCGGCGCCGAGATAGCGCGGGATCAGCAGCTGGAAGCCCGCCGCGACGATGGTCGTCGCGAGCGCCATCGCCATGCCCAGCCGGTAGCGGAGCGCCATCGCCAGCACGCGCCGCAAGATGGCAATGTCCGACAGCCCGAGGCTGACGCGCGGCAGGGATGGGGAGAGACTGCTGTCGCTCATGTGTGCGGGCGCACACATAGCGCCGATGGCGGCAGGCGCCAAGTCACCTCTGCCTGAGAATCGGGCAAGAGGCTTGTCAGGTGTGGCATGATTACCGTCAATTGCGGCCACGACCGGATGGCCGCGGGCGAGACCGAAGCGGAGGGGGCAGCACCATGCGAATCGCCAGGATCGAGGACCTGCACTGCGACGCCGGCTGGCGCACCTGGTCGTTCCTCAAGATCACCACCGACGACGGCGTGGTCGGCTGGTCGGAGTACAACGAGAGCTACGGCAGCCGCGGCCTGACCGCGGTCATCCAGAAGCTCGCCGAGCGCCTGATCGGCCTGGACCCGCGGCCGGTCGAGCGGCTCACGGCGATGCTGCACGGCATCACGCGGCAGGCGCCGGGCGGGCTGATCCAGCAGGCGATCGCGGCGATCGAGAACGCGCTGGTCGACGTCAAGGCGCGGGCGCTGGGCGTGCCGGTGGCGGAGATGCTGTCAGGCCCGGTGCGCGACCGGCTGCGTCTCTACTGGTCGCACTGCGGCTCCTACCGGCTCGACCATGCGCAGACCATGGGGCTGCCGCCGGTGCGCTCGCTCGACGACATCCGCGCGCTGGCGGCCGAGGTGCGCGAGCGCGGCTTCACCGCGCTCAAGACCAACATCTTCTGCTTCGATCAGGGAGCGCCCTACATGCACCAGCCGGGCTTCGCCCGCAACGCCGGCTGGCCGGAGCTCAACGTCGACCGTCGCCTGCTGCGGATCATCGGCGACCAGATGGCGGCGTTCCGCGAGGGGGCGGGCGAGGAGGTCGACCTGCTGCTCGACCTCAATTTCAACTTCAAGACCGAAGGCTTCCTCGAGGTCGCCAGGGCCATCGAGCCCTACCGCCTGATGTGGCTCGAGATCGATTCCTACGATCCGGGCGCGCTGGCGACCATCCGACAGGGCTGCCGCACGCCGATCGCGTCCTGCGAATCGTTGTTCGGGCGGCGGCAGTTCCGGCCGTTCTTCGACGCCCGCGCGGTCGACGTGGCGATCGTCGACGTGCCGTGGAACGGCATCCTCGAGGGCGTGAAGATCGCGGCCATGGCGGAGTGCTACGAGGTCAACTGCGCGCCGCACAATTTCTACGGCAACCTGTCGACCATGATGAGCGCGCATTTCTGCGCCGCGATCGGCAACTTCCGGATCATGGAGATCGACATCGACGACGTGCCCTGGAAGGACGAGGTGGTG
>DASUGG010000112.1:0-2443 GCA_036274135.1 Geminicoccaceae bacterium | reverse complement strand
GGTGGTCTTGGTGATGACGATCTCGTCGCCCTCGGGGGCGAGCTCGGGCACGACCTGCGAATCCTCCCGGTCCTTGGGCAGCAGGAGGGCGTTGAAGCCCGGCTTCTTCTGCGAGAGCGAGCGGTCGCGGCCGTCCAGCTTGTGGCAGGCGACGCGGGCGAAGACCGGCTCGACGCCGCGCGCCCGGCACGTCTCGAGCAGGCGCGCGGTGTTCGGGATGACGGTGCGGCGCATGCGCTCGAAGAACGGCTGCCAGCGCGCGTCGTCGGCCGGATCGGGCTTGGGCTCCATGTACGTGTTCTGGATGTCGATCACCAGGAGCGCGGTCTCGGCCGGCGGCAGCACGATGTCGTCGGGCTCGGGCGCATCCTGGTAGTAGAACGAGCGGTAGGCGGTCTTCCAGCTCATGATGCCTCCTCCCTCGAAGCCGCCCTTGCCGCGGGATGCCGCCGGGCGCTGCCGCGGAACAGCCGCGTCGCGCCGATCTCGGCGGTCGCGAACAGGCCGCCCGGGCGCAAAATGAGAATTCCGATCATCGCGAGCGCTAGCGCGACCTCGGTGAGGCCCACGACCGGCTCGGCGAACATCTGCGCGCGGTTCAGGGCGCTCTCGATGCTGCGCAGGCCCTCGAAGGCGAAGGTCACGGCGAGGCAGCCGAACACCGCGCCCGAGACGGTCCCGGTGCCGCCGATCACCAGCATGCCCAGGATCACGAAGGTCTCCTTGAGATAGAAGGCCTTGGGCGAGAACGAGGTGATGAAATGGCCCCAGAGGCCGCCCGCGATGCCCGCGATCAGCGCGCTGAGGATGAAGGCGCGCCAGCGCAGCAGCGGGATGTTGGCGCCCATCGCGGCGGCCGCGGTCTCGTCGTCGCGCGAGGCGCGCAGCAGCAGGCCGGTGCGCGATTCCTTGAACAGCACGGCGATCACGATGACGCCGGCGGCCACCGCCGCGGCCAGCGGCAGGTCGGTCGCCTTGGGCAGGCCGAACAGCGTGCGCGGGCCGTTGGTGACCTCGCTCCAATGCAGCATGACCGTGTGCAGCACGACCAGCAGCGCAAAGGAGGTGATCACCGCCGCGGCGTCCGACAGGCGCATCAACGGGTAGGAGACGAGCGCCGCGACGGCCGCCGCGACCAGCCCGCCGATGGCGATCGCGAGCCAGGGGTCGAGCTGCACCTCGGCGACGATCGGATAGAGGTCCGGCAGGGCCATGCCCTTCATCTGCGCCGGGATCGAGAACAGCGCCGAGGCGTAGGCGCCGACCCCCATGAAGCCGATATGGGCGAAGGACAGGATGCCGGAATTGCCCATGAACAGCTGCAGGCCCACCACCAGGATCAGGTTGATGCAGAGAGCGATCGCGATCCGCTCGAACAGGCGGACGCCGAGCTGCTCGGCGCCGAGCACCAGGAGCGCCAGCGGCAGGAGCAGCAGGCCGAGCGTGATCCAGGTCCGGCGATCGGCCATCTAGGTCCTCTGGCCCGTGGCGGGGCCGCGCAGCAGGCCCTCCGGGCGCCACAGCAGAATCAGGATCACCAGGCTGAAGGTGAACGCGTCGCGGAACTCCAGGAGGTTCTGCGGCAGGCTGTAGTTCAGCCCGGTGTCGATGAAGGCCAGAAGGAAGCCGCCGACCACCGCGCCCTGCAGGCTGCGCATCCCGCCGATCACCGTGGCGATGAACGCGACGAGCAGGGGCTCGAGGCCGATCCCCGGCACGACCGCGCCGCTGCGGCCGAGCCAGAACAGCGCGACCACGCCGGCAAGCAGGCCGCTGATCGCGAAGGCCGCGCTGATCACCAGGTTGGCCGGCACGCCGAGCATGCGCGCCATGGTGAAATGGCTCGCCGCCGCCCGCATCGCGATGCCGAGCATCGTGCGCTTCATGACCAGCGCGAACAGGCCGAGCATGAACGCCGCGGCGACGATGGTCAGCACGTTGCGCACCGGCGTGATCACGCCGGCGATCTGGATCGTGTCGGAAAAGACCGCGGGCAGGGGCACGTTGCGCGGCCGCGGCGAGATGAACAGCAGCGCGGCGTTCTGCAGCAGCGTCGAGAAGGCGAAGGAGGTGATCAGCACGGCGGTCACCGACTTTTCGCGCACCGGCCGGAACGCGACGTAGTCGGTCGCGATGCCGGTCAGCACCGCCATCAGCACGGCAGCGGCCGCCATCACCAGCCAGGGCAGCGGCGTGCCGCCCACGAGGAACAGCGTGTAGCCCGCGACCATGATCAGCTCGCCATAGGCGAAGTTCACGAGCCGCAGGATGCCGTAGACGATCACCAGGCCGAGCGCCATCAGGGCATAGGCGCCGCCGAGGCTCAGCACATCGATGACGAACTGGATGGCCGCGGTCACGCCGAGCCTCCGAGATAGAGCGCCTTGAGGTCGGTCGCGGCGCGGATCTCGTCGGCCGGGCCGCTCGCCGCGATCTCGCCGAG
>DASUGG010000111.1:0-14242 GCA_036274135.1 Geminicoccaceae bacterium | reverse complement strand
GCCCGGCGAGGTCAGCGCCGACCGCCTGAGCTTCGCCGGCATCGACCTTCTGCGCGCCGGCGAGGCGCCGGGCGCTGGCGATGCTCGAGGCGGTGCGCATCCGCGATCCCGAGCGTGTCTACGGCTGCTATCCGCACGAGGTCTCGGGCGGCATGGGCCAGCGGGTGATGATCGCGATGATGCTGGTCGGCGATCCCGACATCCTGATCGCCGACGAGCCGACCTCGGCGCTCGACGTCACCGTGCAGATGCAGGTGCTGGCGATCCTCGACGATCTGGTGACCGCCCGCGGCATGGGCCTGATCCTGATCAGCCACGACCTCAACCTCGTGGCCTCGTTCTGCGACCGGGTGCTGATCATGTATGCCGGCCGGGTGGTCGAGACCTGCCGGGCGAGCGAACTGCAGGACGCGCGGCACCCCTACACGCGCGGCCTGCTTGCCGCCCTGCCGCGCATCGACGGCGATCACCGGCCGCTGCCGGTGCTGAGCCGCGACCCGGCATGGCTGGAGGCCCGTAGCGACTAGCCTTCCGCCGGCCGCAGCCGTGCCAGCACCTTGGCGGAAGCGCCCGACAGCTCGCCGAGCCTGGCGCCGTCGCGCACCTGCTGCTCGCGGCCGGCGCCGCGCTGCTGGCGCGCGATCGCCGCCTCGGCGACGGCGCGCACCTCCTCGCGCGGCAGCACGAGCACGCCGCTCTCGTCCGCCAGCACGGCATCGCCGGGCCTGACCGCGACGCCGCCGCAGGCAACCGGCACGTTCATCGCGCCGCCGAGGTCGTAGAGCCGGGTGGTGATCGGCGAGAGGCCGCGGCACCAGACCGGAAAGTCGGATGCCTCGATCTCGGCGAGGTCGGTGCACGGCCCGTCGACCAGGGCGCCGACTGCGCCGGCGACCTTCGCGGCGACCGTGACGCCGCCGCCCCAGCAGGCGTGCCGGTCGTCGCCCAGCCGGTCGACGACGACGAAGTCGCCGGGCCGGAGCAGGCCGAGCGCGTGATGCAGCAGCGTGGAGTCCGGCCCCGGTATCGCGACAGTGACCGCGACGCCGGCCACCCGCCTGCCGCGCAGCAGCGGCTGGATGGCGCGGTGCATGAAGCCGAGATGGCGCGAATGCCCGACGGTCGCGGTCTCGACCTGGCCGAGCAACTCGAGGTCGCCGGCGGGCAGCGGCTCGGGCATGGGGCCGATCGTATAGTCCGTGCTCATTCAGCTGGTCCTTGCTTCGAGGGTCGTGGTCAGGCGGCCGGCAGCCGGCGGTGCTCGTTCATCGGGATGAGCCCGCGCACCCGCCGGATCTGCGCCGGGTCGACCGTCGCGCTCAGAGGCCCGACGCCGTCGGAGGCCTTGGCGATCACGTGGCCCCACGGGTCGGCGACCAGCGAATGGCCATAGGTTTGCCTGGGCCTGCCGTCCGGCCCCGGGAATGACCCCCATTGGGCGCAGGCCAGAAGGTAGCACTGCGTCTCGATGGCGCGCGCCCGGCACAGCGCCTCCCAGTGATCCTTGCCGGTCTGCAGCGTGAACGACGCCGGCAGGACGATGACCTCGGCGCCGCGCCTGGCAAGCGCCACGAACAGCTCGGCAAAGCGCAGGTCGTAGCAGATCGCGCAGCCGACCCTGAGCCCCTCGAGGTCGTAGAGCACGATGTCCCGGCCCGGCCTGACGGTCGCCGATTCCTGGTAGACCGTCCCGTCCGGCCCGGTGATGTCGAACATGTGGATCTTGCGGTAGCGCGCGATCTCGCGCCCGGTGCGGTCGAACACCACGCTCGTGTTGTAGATGCGGCCCTCGCTCTCGATCCGCTCGAGCATGCTGCCCGCATGCACCCAGACCTCGTGCCGCCGTGCCATCTCCTGCGCCATGCCGTAAGCCTCGCCGCCGGGCACGCGGTCGGCGGCCGCGAGCTTGTCGGCGGTCGTGCCGCCCGACCAGTCGAAATGCTCGGGCAGCACCAGGAGGTCGGGGCGGTCGGACTCGATGGCCCGCTGCATCAGCGCCTTTGCGTCCGCGAGGTTCTTCGCGCGATCGCTGACGCTGTTCATCTGGATGAGCGATACTCGCATGACGGTCTCCTGTCCCCGGTAAGGCCTCAGCTAGCGGCCCACGGCTCGCATGAACCCGATGGTGCGCTCGACCAGCAGCACGACCAGGACCGAAAGGCCGATCAGCACCACGGAGACGGCGGCGACCATCGGGTCGGTCCGCTCGTCGACATAACGATAGATCTCCACCGGCAGCGTCGACAGCCTGGGCCCGACGACGAACAGCGAGATGACGATCTCGTCGAACGACAGGATGAAGGCGAGCGCCGCCGACGCGATCGCGCCCGGCAGCATGAGCGGCGCGGTGATGTGACGGAAGACCTGCAGCGGCGTCGCGCCGAGCGTCGCCGCGGCGCTCTCGATGTCGGGCGGCAGGGTCGCCAGGGTCGTCGTCAGCACCCGGATCGCGAACGGCAGCGTGATCGCCAGATGCGCGAGGATGAGGCCCGGATAGGTCGCGACCAGGCCGAGCCGGAAGAACACCAGCAGGATGCCGAGGCCGAGCACGATGGTCGGCAGCAGCAGCGGCGCCAGCAGGATCGTCTGCAGCACGTCGCGGCCCGGGAAGCGGTAGCGCGCGATCGCGACCGCCGCCGGCGTGCCGAGCACGAGGCTCAGCGCCGTCACCGCCACGGCGATGATCAGGCTGTTGAACGCCGCCTGGACGAACTCCCGGTTGCCGAGCAGCTCCGCGTACCAGCGTAGGCTCCAGCCCGACGGCGGGAAGGTCAGATAGCTGTCGGCGCTGAACGAGATCAGCACCACCAGCACCAGCGGCACGAAGATGAAGGCGTAGACCAGCGCCAGGTAGACGATCCCGAGGATGGCGAGCGCGCGGTCCTGCAAGGGCGCTCTCCTCAGTCGAGCCGCTGCACGAGCCGCGTCACCAGCGTCAGGACGACGGCGAAGAGGACCAGCATCAGGATGGCCAGCGCCGCCGCGAACGGCCAGTCGAGGCTGACCAGCGCGAGATCGTAGATCTCGGTGGCGAGAAGGAAGACGCGGCCGCCGCCCAGGAGCGACGGCGTGATGAAGGACGAGATCGACAGCACGAAGCCGATCGTCGTGGCGAGCACGATGGCGGGCAGGCTGAGCGGCAGCGTGACCTTCAGGAAGACCTGCAGCGGCGAGGCGCCGAGCGTCGCCGCCGCCTCCTCGAGCGTCCGGTCGAGTCGGCCGAAGCCGGCCAGCAGCGTGAGGATGACGTAGGGCATGATGCTCTCGGTGAGGCCGACCGCGACGCCCGTGAAGTTGTTGACCATGCGCAGCGGCCGGTCGACCAGCCCGAGGCCCATCAGCATCGAGTTGATCCAGCCCTGGTCGCCCAGCACGATCATCCAGCCATAGGCCCTGAGCACGCCGGACACCAGCAGCGGCGAGATCGCGAGGATCGCGAGCGCGGTGCGCCACGGCGATTGCCAGCGGTACAGGAACAGCGCCACGGGATAGGCCAGCGCCAGCGCCGACAGCGAGGTGATCGCCGAGAGCCGCAGGGTGTTCACCAGCAGGCTCAGATAGTACGGGTCGGAGAGCAGGCTGCGGTAGGTCTCGAGGCTGACGGCGGGGGTGATCACGCCGGCGTCCGACAGGTTCAGCGACATGCGCAGCAGCCAGCCCATCGGCAGCGCGAACGCGAGCGCGAGCGCGAGCAGCGCCGGCGCGAGCAGCAGCATGGCAGCGGCGCCGCGGCCGACGCCGCCGCCGGCTCGCGCCTGCGCGGGCGTGCTCGCCGTCATGCCGCGAAGACGATGGTGCGCTCCTGCGGCCAGGACAGCACGACGTGGCTGCCGGCCTCCGCGGTGCACCCCTCGTCGACCCCCGGCCGGAGCTCCACCGAGACCGGCGTGCCGCCGCAGTCGACCTCGATCTCGAGCGTGTCGCCCACGAAGGTGCGCCGTACGACGTTGCCGGCGAGCCCGGGGCCGTCGGCGGCGCGGCCGAGCCGCAGACGAATGTGGTGCGGTCGCACCATCGCGTGCGCGCGGGCGGCCGCGGGCAAACCCGGGGGCGTCGGGATCGGCTGGCCGTCGCAGACCAGCCGCCGGTCGCCGTCGCGCCCCTCGATCGAGCAGGCCAGCTCGTTGATGCGGCCGACGAAGCCGGCGACGAAACGGGTCGCCGGCCGCTCGTAGATCTCGAGCGGCGTGCCGATCTGCTCGATGTGCCCCTCGCGCATGACGGCGATGCGGTCGCACAGGCTCAGCGCCTCGCTCTGATCGTGCGTGACCAGCACGGTCGTGATGCCGAGCCGCTGCTGGATGTCGCGGATCTCGTTGCGCATCGTCTCGCGCAGCTTGGCGTCCAGATTTGAAAGCGGCTCGTCCAGCAGCAGGAAGTCGGGCTCGATCACGAGCGCGCGGGCGAGCGCGACGCGCTGCTGCTGGCCGCCGGACAGCTCGCTCGGGCGGCGCGCCCCCAACCCCTCCAGCTTGACCAGGCGCAGGGCGTCAGCGACCCGGCGCTCGATCTCGCCGCGCGGCAGGCGCCGCAGCTTCAGCCCGAAGGCGACATTGCGCGCCACCGTCATGTGCGGGAACAGGGCGTAGCTCTGGAACATGAAGCCGGCATGGCGCTGGTGCGTCGGCACGCGGGTGAGGTCGCGGCGGCGGTGGACGATCGTGCCGCCGGTCGGCTCGATCAGGCCGGCGATCATCCGCAGCGTCGTCGTCTTGCCGCAGCCGGACGGCCCGAGCAGGCCCATCAGCTCGCCCTGCTCGACGTCGAGGTCGAGCCGGTCGACGGCGGGCGGTCCGGCTCCATATTCCTTGGTCAGTCCGCGAAGGCTGAGATAGGCGCTCTCGGTCCTAGCCTCGCTCGGGCTGAGCATATGCCCGCGACCTCATCTCCCGGCGGCGATGACCTCGCGCCGCCAACGCTCGTTCCACGCGTCGCGCACCTGGGCGACCCAGGCCCAGTCGAGCGGCAGCATCTCGTCCATGCGCGAGAGCGCGGTCTTCTCCATCGCCGCGGGGTCGATCTCGGCCTTGGTGTTCACCGGCGCATAGTACATCGCCTCGGTGAAGCGCTTCTGCGCCTCGGGCGACAGCGCGTAGTCGATGAAGGCGAGCGCCGCAGGCTTGTTGGGCGCGCCCTCGACGAGGTTGATCGAGTTGATCTGGAAGACGCTGCCCTCGTCCGGCAGCATGATCCCGAGCCGGCCGTCCGACTGCTGGCGGAAGAGTTGCGCCCGCGCGTTCCAGCCGGTGGCGATCACGAGCGAATCGTTGAGGACCATGGTGTAGCCGTCGGGCTGCGGGTCGAAGGTCTGGACCCGCGGCGCCAGCTCGGCGAGCTTCGCGATCGCCCCGTCGATCGACTTGGTCCAGTCCTCGCCGAGCATGCTCGCGGTCATCACCGTCAGCGCGATGCCCTGGATGTTCGGCATGGCGGAGACGCCGACGCTGCCGTCGTACTTCTCGTTCCACAGCTCCGCGAGGCTGGTCGGGCTGCCTTCCACGTCCTGCGTGTCGTAGATGATCACCAGGTTGTCGAAGGTGACGGCGGGGCCGTAGCCCTCCTGCACGGTGGCGAGCGGGTGAAGGTCGGCGAGGTTGGGCACCTCGTCGACCGAGATCCTGCTCAGCAGCCCTTCGGCGTTGCCGACCAAGCCGACGCCGGCGTCGAAGATCGCGACGTCGATCTGCGGATCGGACTGCTGCGCGCGCAGCGCGCCGAGCATCTGCGCCGAGTTGCCCGTCGTGAAGTAGTTCACGCTGACGTTCGGGTAGGCTTCCAGGAACGGCTCGATGACCGCCTGCTTGTACTGATCCTCGAAGATGCCGGCATAGGACATCAGCGTGATCTCGCCGGACACGTCCTCGTTCTGAGCCTGGGCAACGGCAGGCGCCGCAGCGATGCAGGCGGTGACCGCCGCGGCGGCGGCGATCCGGGCAAGCTCTCTCACGATGGTCCCCTTTACGGTCGCTCAAGATGAAGCGAGCAGTCTCCCCGCATCGGAGCATGGCCAAGCGATGCGCGGGCGTCAACCGCCGCCGCGGCGAGTCGTTGACACGGCCGCGCAATGTCCGGCAAGCTCAGGGTTTCCTCCCGTTCCAAGAAGCTGTCATGACCAACGCCCCCATGCCGTCCCTCCTGCCGGTCTACAAGCGCGCTCCCGTCGAGTTCGAGCGCGGCGAAGGCGCCTATCTGTTCGACCGCGAGGGGCGACGATACCTGGATTTCGGCACGGGCATCGCCGTGTCGCTGCTCGGCCACGCCCACCCGCATCTGGTGGCGGCGCTCAAGCGGCAGGGCGAGAAGCTCTGGCACTGCTCGAACCTCTATACCATCGAGGCGCAGCAGAAGCTCGCCGACCGCCTGGTGGCGCACTCCTTCGCCGACACCGTGTTCTTCTGCAATTCCGGCGCCGAGGCGCTGGAATGCTCGATCAAGATGGCGCGCAGCCACTTCTATCGCCGCGGCCAGCCCGAGCGCTTCCGCATCATCACCTTCGAGGGCGCCTTCCACGGCCGCACCATGGCAACGATCACCGCCGGCGGCCAGGACAAGCATCTGGAAGGCTTCCGGCCGGAGCTGCCGGGCTTCGACCAGCTGCCGCTCGGCGATGCCGAGCGCGTGCGGGCCGCGGTCGGCGAAGGCACCGCGGCGATCCTGATCGAGCCGATCCAGGGCGAGAGCGGCATCCGCCAGCCGCAGATCGCGTTCCTCGAGGAGCTGCGGCGGATCTGCGACGAGCACGACCTGCTGCTGATCTTCGACGAGGTGCAGTCGGGCATGGGCCGGACCGGCAAGCTGTTCGCCTACGAGTGGACAAGGATCACGCCGGACATCATGGCGCTCGCCAAGGGGCTCGGGGGCGGCTTCCCGATCGGCGCCTGCCTCGCCACCGCGCGCGCCGCGTCCGGCATGCTGCCCGGCTCGCACGGCTCGACCTTCGGCGGCAACCCGCTCGCCTGCGCGGTCGCCAACGCGGTGCTCGATGTCGTGCTCGAGGACGGCTTCCTGGAACGCGCGCGGAAGGTCGCGGGCGAGTTGCGCGCCGGGCTCGAGCAGCTCGCGGCGCGCTACCCCGGCATCATCCTCGAGGTGCGCGGCGAGGGCCTGCTGCTCGGCCTGCGCTGCGGCCCGCCGAATACCGACGTCATCGCCAAGCTGCTGGCCCACGGCCTCGCCACCGTCGCGGCGGGAGACAACGTCGTGCGCGTGCTGCCGCCGCTCATCCTCGAGCGGGCGCAGATCGACGAGGCCGTCACGATTCTCGAGGAGGTGTGCCGGGAATTCGCGGCGCAGGAAGCGGCGCGATGAAGGAGATCCGGCACTTTCTCGACATCGACGCGCTCGACACGGGCACGCTGCGCGGCATTCTCGGCCGCGCCAAGGAGCTGATGACCGACGGCACGCGGATTCTCAGCGGCAAGACGCTCGCCATGATCTTCGACAAGCCCTCGACCCGCACGCGGGTGTCGTTCGAGGTCGCGATCAAGGCGCTGGGCGGCGACGCCGTGGTCCTCAACACCAAGGAGATGCAGCTCGGCCGCGGCGAGACGATCGCCGATACGGCGCGCGTGCTGTCGCGCTACGTCGACGGCATCATGATCCGCACCGACCAGCACAGCAAGCTGCTGGAGCTGGCGGAGGCCGCCACGGTGCCGGTGATCAACGGCCTGACCGACCGCTCGCATCCCTGCCAGATCATGGCCGACGTGATGACCTTCGAGGATCACCGCGGCCCGGTGCGCGGCAAGACCCTGGCCTGGACCGGCGACGGCAACAACGTCGCCACCTCCTGGATCCACGCGGCGCAGCGCTTCGACTTCACGCTGCGGCTGGCCTGCCCGCCCGAGCTGGCGCCCGACGCGCGCGTGCTGCACTGGGCGGCCGAACGCCAGGCCCGGGTTACGGTGGTCGAGGATCCGCGCGAGGCGGTCATGGACGCCGACGCCGTGATGACCGACGTCTGGGTGTCGATGGGCGACGCCGACGCCGAGCGGCGGCGCAGCCTGCTGGCGGCGTACCGGGTCGACGACGAGCTGATGCGCCTGGCGCGGCCGGACGCGCTGTTCCTGCATTGCCTGCCGGCGCATCGCGGCAAGGAGGTGACGGCATCGGTGATCGACGGCCCGCAGTCGGTGGTGTTCGATCAGGCCGAGAACCGGCTGCACGCGCAGAAGGGCATCCTGGCCTGGTGCCTGGAGTAGCCGCCGGGCGCTGTTCCTTGCTTCGGCCGTGGGCTTGCCGATGAGCGCGCGCAGCATCGGCGACGACCTGCAGCGCCCGTTTCAGCTCGAGCGCTCGGCGTTGCGCGGCCGGCTCGTCCGGCTCGGCGGCGCGCTCGACCGCATCCTGACGCGGCACGACTATCCGGAGCCGGTCGGGCAGTTGCTGGGCGAGCTGCTGGTGCTGACGGCGGCGCTGGCCGGCGGCCTGCGCTTCAAGGGCACGTTCAGCCTGCAGGCCAAGGGCAGCGGCCCGGTCTCGCTGCTGCTCGCCGACTATACCCACGACGGCGCGCTGCGCGGCTATGCGCGGTTCGACGCGGCGCGGCTCGCCGACGCCTCGGGCGTGGCCCTGCTCGGCGACGGCCGCCTGGCCCTGACGGTCGACCAGGGCGACGCCGGCGCCGCTTATCAGAGCATCGTCGAGCTGACCGGGGCCAGCCTCACCGAGTGCATGCAGACCTATTTCCGCCAGAGCGAGCAGCTCAGCACCGGGCTCAAGGTCGCGGTCGGCCGTGTCGCCGAAGGCGGGCGCTGGCGCGGCGGCGGCGTGATGGTGCAGCGCCTCGCCGACCAGCCGCTCGCCGATCGCGACAACGAGCGGCAGGAAGATTGGCACCGCACGATGCTGCTGCTCGGCACCGCCACGGAGGCGGAGCTGCTCGACCCCCACCTGCCGGCCGACAGCCTGCTGTACCGCCTGTTCCACGAGGAGGGCGTGCGCGTGTTCACGCTGCAGGACGTCCGCTTCGGCTGCCGCTGCTCGCGCGAGCGGGTCGAGAGGCTGCTGCGCAGCTTTCCCGACGCCGAGCTCGAGGAGATGCGGCAGGACGACGGCCTTCTGGTGGTGACCTGCCAGTTCTGCAACGTCGGCTTTCGCTTCGACGAAGGCCAGCTGGCGCGTCTGCACGGCCCGGCTGCGCACTGAGCCAGCCCATGCGGAGGGATTCGCTTGTGAACGCGATGCGCGGGGTGATCGCCGCCGCCCTGACCGGTTTGGTGGTGGCCTGCGGCAGCTCCTACGAGACCTTCCGGCCGCCGCCGCTGGACTTCTCGGACCGCCCGCCGCTGCGCCTTGCGGTCGGCAGGGTCACGGTCGAGAGCGCCTATCGGCCGCGCGACACGGCGCCCTACGTCGACAACGTGATGCCGCTCAAGCCCGAGGACGCGATCCGCCGGATGCTCGAGGCGCGCCTGGTCGCGGCCGGCGGGCCGGGCTCGATGCAGGCCGTGATCCTCGAGGCGTCGGTCAAGGAGCAGGAGCTCGCGACCCAGGGCGGGCTGCGCGGCTTCTTCACGACCGAGGCGGCGGCGAAGCTCGAGGGCCGCTTCCAGGTGCAGGTCGACCGCCTGTCGCCGAGCGGCGAGGTGCTGAAGTCGGTGAGCACGGCCGTGACGCGGACCAGCGCCGTCCCCGAAGGCGTCGGCTACGCCGAGCGGCAGCGCATCGGCTACGAGCTGGTGCGCGACCTGGTCGACGACCTGGATGCGGGCCTGACCGCCAATGCGCGCGCCAATTTCGCCGACATCCTGGTGCCGTGACCCGCTCCTCTTCGCCACGCTGCCGCTCGTGCCATATCCCGCCCGTGAGCTAGGAGACCCATGAGCCACGTTCTCTATCGCAGGTTCGACCAGGACTATCCGGTGGCCGTGCGCGGCGCGGGTGTCGAGATCACCGATCGCGACGGCAAGCGCTACATCGACGCCAGCGGCGGCGCGGCCGTGTCCTGCCTGGGGCACAGCCATCCGCGCGTGATCGAGGCGGTGCGCCGTCAGGTCGGCGAGCTGGACTTCGCGCATTCCAGCTTCTTCACGAACGACCCGGCCGAGGCCCTGGCCGACCGCCTGATCGCGGGCGCGCCGGCCGGGATCGACAAGGTGTTCTACGTCTCCGGCGGCTCCGAGGCCGTGGAGGCGGCGCTGAAGATGGCGCGCCAGTACTTCGTCGAGATCGGCCAGCCCGAGCGGCGGCGCTTCATCGCGCGGCGCCAGAGCTTCCATGGCAACACGCTCGGCGCGCTGTCGGTCGGCGGCAACGCCTGGCGCCGCGAGCTGTTCAGGCCGCTGCTGCTCGAGGTCGAGCATGTCAGCCCGTGCTACGCCTATCGCGGGCAGGAGTCCGGCGAGACCGATGCGGCCTATGTCGACCGGCTGCTGCGCGAGCTCGAGGACACGATCCTGCGCGTCGGGCCCGAGACGGTGATCGCCTTCATCGCCGAGCCGGTGGCGGGAGCGACGATCGGCGCCGTGCCGGCGCTGCCGGGCTACTTCACCGGCATCCGGGCGCTCTGCGACCGCTACGGCATCCTCCTGATTCTGGACGAGGTGATGTGCGGCATGGGCCGCACCGGCAGCCTGTTCGCCTGCGAGCAGGAGGGCGTCGACCCCGACCTCGTGACGATCGCCAAGGGGCTCGGCGCCGGCTACCAGCCGATCGGCGCGACGCTCGCCTCGGCCACGATCTGCGAGGCGATCCGCAACGGCACGGGCTTCTTCCAGCACGGCCACACCTACATGGCCCATCCGGTCGCCTGCGCCGCCGGTCTCGCAGTGCAGGAGGCGCTGGTGGAGGAGCAGCTGCTCGGTCGCGTCAGGTCGCAGGGGGCGAAGCTCGAGAGCCTCCTGCATGCCCGGTTCGACGACCATCCGCATGTCGGCGACGTCCGCGGTCGCGGCCTGTTCATGGGCGTCGAGCTGGTGGCGGACCGCGCCAGCAAGCGCCCCTTCGACCCGCAGCTCAAGATCAACGCCGCGGTGAAGGCGGCGGCGATGGAGTGCGGCCTGCTCTGCTACACGATGGGCGGCACGATCGACGGCCGGCTCGGCGATCACCTGCTGCTGGCACCGCCGTTCATCGTCACCGACGCCGAGCTCGAGGAGATCGTCGCGCGCCTCTCGGCCGCGATCGACGCGGCGCTCGCGAAGGTCGGCGCCGCCGCCTGATCGCAGCGCCCGCCGTCAGGCTGCCTCCGCCGCTGGCGTCACGCTGAGCGGGCGGTCATCGTCAATCGGCTTTGGGTTCCGCCGCCTCGAGTTCATCGAGCACGGCGTCGGGAGCGATGTCCCGCGTGATCTCCTGGACGTCCGCATCGGCCTCGGTCTCGACCCCTAGTCGGCCCGCGATCCCGGACACCAGCGTGACGAGCCTGGTGACCTCATGCTCCGCGAGCAGGCTGATCTGCAGGTCGAGGTCCGCCCGCTTATCGGCCGCCGCCGCCATGCGGTTCTGGCTGATCAGCACGAACGTCGAGAGGAAGATGGCCTCCACGGACGCAACCATCGCCAGCACCACGAACGAGGGGTCCCAGGCGGGAACGCCGGGGATCCAACCGAGATTGGCCCCGATCCAGAAGCCGAAAAAGGCGAGGTGCAGATAAACGAATCGCATGCTGCCGGTGAAGCGGGTGATCGCGTCTGCGACCCGCTCCTCGGGGCTCGCCTGTTTCTCTTCCCGCTGACGGCGAAGCTGCAGCGCCTGGATATTTCGCTCCAGCACCGGGCTGAGACCGCGAGGCGGCGGCGGCGGGTAGGTGGGGCCGGTCTCGGCGCGCCGGCCGGCAGCGACCTCCCCTTCCGAGCATTGCGCGGCCATGCATCTTCTCCGAACCGCCGTGGTCACCAGGGTCGGACTGGTGTGCGCAGGCGAGAACGCGGATCGCCGCTGCTCGTTCCGCGGCAGCGAGTCCCCGGCTGGCGCCGGCCGCGGCTCAGGCGGCTTCCGTCGTCGAGGCCGGCATGATCCGGAGCAGCACGACCTGGTTCTGCTGCCGGCGCAGCACCTCGAAATGGAAGCCGTGGAACGAGAACTTCTGCCCGGCTTCCGGGATCTTCTGGGCTTCGTAGATCAAAAGGCCGGCGATGGTCGCCGCCTCGTGATCGGGCAGCTTCCAGCCGAAATGCCGGTTGAGGTCGCGGAGCGTGACCCAGCCGCGCACCAGCACCGAGCCGTCCGCCTGCGGCTCGATGCCGACGATCTCGATGTCCTTCTCGTCGCTGATCTCGCCGACGATCTCCTCAAGGATGTCCTCGAGCGTCACGAGCCCCATCAGCGCGCCGTACTCGTCGACCACGAAGGCCAGGTGCGAGCGGCGCTGCCGGAACGCCAGCAGCTGATGCAGCAGGGCCGTCGTGTCCGGGATGAACCAGGGCGGCGTGGCCAGCCCGGCGACGTCGATCGCCGCCAGATCCTCGGGATGGTTGCGCGCCTGCGCCAGCATGTCCTTGGCGTGCAGCACGCCGATGATGGCGTCGGGATCGCCGCGCCAGAGCGGGTAGCGGGTGTACGGCGTGCTCACGATGCGCTCGAAGATCTCCTCCGGCGGCGCGTCGACGTCGATGCTCACGATGTCCTTGCGGTGGGTCATGATGTCGCTGACCTCGACGTCGGCCAGATCGAGAATGCCGCCGAGCATGTCGCGCTCGGTCTTGAGCACCATGCCGTGCTCGCGCGAGACGTCGATCAGGCCGCGCAGCTCCTCGCCGGAGAAGACGTCGTGGTGGCTGACCTCGGCGACGCCGAAGGTCGCGAGGATCGCCCGCGACGCCCTGTTCAGGAGCCAGTTGAGCGGGAAGCAGAGCAGGTAGAAGACATGCAGCGGATAGGCGATCCACAGCGCCATCGGCTCCGCCTTGCGGATCGCGAAAGTCTTGGGCACCTGCTCACCGATCACGATGTGCAGCGAGGAGAAGATCAGGAAGCCGAGCATGAAGGCGATCGTGTGCACCGTCGTCTCGCCGAGCCCGAGCGGCCGCAGCAGCGGCGTGAGCAGGGCGCTCACCGCCGGCTCGCCGATCCAGCCGAGGCCGAGCGAGGCCATGGTGATGCCGAGCTGGCAGGCCGACAGGTAGGCCTCGACGTTGCGCAGGATGCGCAGCGACATGCGGGCGACGACGTTGCCCTGCTCGGCCAGCGCCTCGATGCGGATGCCGCGCACCTTCACGATCGCGAACTCGGCCGCGACGAAGAAGGCGTTCGCGGCCAGCAGCAGGATGATCTCGATGATGGTCAGCAGCATGGTGGCTCGGCCTTGACGGCCTTGGCGTCGCCCTCAGTCGGTGCCGTTGTCCAGGACGTCGCGGAGCACCTCGGCCGGCACCTCGTCGCTGATGAACGCCTCGCCGATGCCGCGGGCGAGGATGAAGCGGATGCGGCCCGCCGCCACCTTCTTGTCGCGGGCCATCGCCGCGAGCATGGCCGCCGTGTCGAACCCGCCCGGGCGCACCGCGCGCGGATCGGTCGGCAGGCCGACGGCGGCGAGATGCGCCTGCACCCTGGCGAGGTCGCCGGCCGGGCAGAGGCGGAGCCGCGCCGACAGCGCGAAGGCCTGCACCAGGCCGAGCGCCACGGCCTCGCCGTGCAGCAGCACGTCGCCATAGCCCGCCAGCGCCTCGTAGGCGTGCGCGAAGGTGTGGCCGAGATTGAGCAAAGCGCGCCGGTCGGCCTCGCGCTCGTCCGCCGCCACGATCGCCGCCTTGGCGGCACAGCTCGTGACGATCGCGTGCCGCTGGGCCGCGGGATCGCCGGCGAGCAGCGCGCTTGCGTGGCCCTCGAGCCACGTGAAGAACTCCGGCTGGTCGATCAGGCCGTACTTCACGACCTCGGCATAGCCGGCGCGCAGCTCGCGCGGCGGCAGGCTCGCCAGCACGTCGGTGTCGGATAGCACCAGGCGCGGCTGATGGAAGGCGCCGATCAGGTTCTTGCCCTGACGGGCGTTGACGCCGGTCTTGCCGCCGACCGCGCTGTCGACCTGGGCGAGCAGGCTCGTCGGCACCTGCACATGAGGAACGCCGCGCAACAGGATCGCGGCGCCGAAGCCGGCGAGGTCGCCGATCACGCCGCCGCCGAAGGCGACGATCGTGGTCGCGCGCTCGACGCCTGCCTCGAGCAGCGCATCCAGCAGCGATTCGAGCTGCGCCATGCTCTTGCTGGCTTCGCCGGCGGGCAGCATCAGCCTGCGATGGCGCAGGCCCGCCGCATCGAGGCTGGCCTCGAGCCGGCGAAGATGCCCGGTCGCGGCGAGATG
>DASUGG010000110.1:0-7010 GCA_036274135.1 Geminicoccaceae bacterium | reverse complement strand
CGAGGGCGCCGAATACCACTGGTTCAACAATGTCGAGAGCAAGCCGGGCATCGGCTACCCCAAGGACTGGGAGAACCAGGACAAGTGGAAGGGCGGCTGGCGGCGCAAGGCCAGCGGCAGGATCGAGCCGCGCATGGGCGGAAAGTGGCGGATCCTCGCCAATATCTTCGCCAACCCGTACCTGCCCGAGATCGACGACTACTACGAGCCGTTCGACTTCGAGTACAGCTATCTGCACAACGCGCCGGAATCCGAGGCGGCGCCGACCGCGCGCGCGATCTCGCAGATCACCGGCGAGCGCATGCGCAAGATCGAATGGGGACCGAACTGGGAGGAGATCCTGAGCGGCGAGTTCGCCAAGCGCTCGCGCGACAAGAACTTCGACAATGTCGAGAAGGAGATCTACGGACAGTTCGAGCAGACCTTCCTGTTCTACCTGCCGCGGCTGTGCGAGCACTGCCTGAACCCGTCCTGCCTCGCCGTCTGCCCGTCGGGCGCGATCTACAAGCGCGAGGAGGACGGCATCGTCCTGATCGACCAGGAGAAGTGCCGGGGTTGGCGGATGTGCGTCTCCGGCTGCCCGTACAAGAAGATCTACTACAACTGGCAGTCCGGCAAATCGGAGAAGTGCATCTTCTGCTACCCGCGCATCGAGGCCGGGATGCCGACCGTCTGCTCGGAGACCTGCGTGGGGCGGATTCGCTACCTCGGCGTTCTGCTGTACGATGCCGACCGGATCGAGGAAGCGGCGAGCGTGCCGAACGAGACCGACCTCTACAAGGCCCAGCTCGGTCTCTTCCTCGACCCCAACGATCCCGACGTTCAGGCCCAGGCCCATCGTGACGGCGTGCCCCACAATTGGATCGAGGCGGCCAAGCTGTCGCCGGTCTGGAAGATGGCGGTCGACTGGCAGATCGCCTTCCCGCTGCATCCTGAGTACCGGACCCTGCCCATGGTCTGGTACATCCCGCCGCTCTCGCCGATCCAGTCGGCGGCCGAGAACGGCGAGATCGACCTCGACGAAGATCGGATGCCGGACGTCCGCTCGCTGCGCATCCCACTCCAGTACCTCGCCAATCTCCTGACCGCGGGCGACGAGGAGCCGGTCGGGCGTGCGCTCGAGCGCATGCTGGCGATGCGGATGTTCATGCGGCGCAAGCATGTCGACGGTGTCCTCGACCATAGCGTACTCGAGCGGGTCGGGCTGTCCGTGCATCAGGTCGAGGAGATGTACCGCTACATGGCGATCGCCGATTACGAGGATCGCTTCGTCATCCCGACCAGCCACATGGAGCTCGGCGAGCAGGCCTACGACCAGCGCGGCACCTGCGGCTTCTCGTTCGGCTCGGGCTGCAGCGAGGGCAACAGCACGTTCAGCCTGTTTGGTCAGGACACCCGCCACACCCGCGGCGAGCGAGCATCATGAGGCGGCGACGGGAGCTGGCGTCATGCTGACGTTCAAGATCCTTTCCGCGCTGCTCGTCTATCCCGATCAGGAGCTGGTCGACAGCCTCGAGGAGATGCATGGTGCTCTCGCGGCCGAGGGGGCTTTGCCCAAGGCCGAACGGCGTGCGCTCGAGGCGCTGATGGCGGAGCTGCGCAGCGCCGATTTGATGGACGCGCAGGCGCGCTACGTCGCGCTGTTCGACCACGCGCGCTCACTCTCGCTGCACCTCTACGAGCACAGCCACGGCGAATCGCGCGATCGTGGCCAGGCCATGGTCAACCTTCTGAACCACTATCGCGCCAACGGGCTGGACCCGGGCACCTCCGAGCTGCCGGACTTCCTGCCGCTATTTCTCGAGTTCCTCTCGACCCGACCGGCCCCCGAGGCACGCGCCCTGCTCGGCCAGGCGATCCCGGTCGTGGCCCTGTTGCGCGCCCGACTGGAGCGCCGTGGCGCGCCCTATGCCGCCGTATTCCGGGCGGTCGAGGCGCTGGCGCCGTGCCGGGCCGACGAGGAGGCCATCCGCGAGACCGTGCAGGGCGAGACGCGCGACGATACCCCCGAAGCGCTCGATCGCGCCTGGGAAGAGGCGCCCGTCACGTTCCGCGACGATCCCGGCGCCGGGGCGGGATCGGGCTGCTCGGCGGTGTCCGCCATGGTCGCGCGCTTCACACCGCCGTCTGACCCCGCTCATCGGAGTGGCAACGGATGACCTACTTCGATCAGTTCCTGTTCGGCTTCTACCCCTATCTGTGCATGGTGTCGTTCTTCCTCGGCAGCTGGGCGCGCTTCGATCGCAGCCAGTACACCTGGCGGGCGCAGTCGAGCCAGCTCTTGCGGCGCCGGCAGCTGATGTGGGGCAGCATCCTGTTCCACGTCGGCATCCTCGGCCTGTTCTTCGGTCACTTCGTCGGTCTCCTGACGCCGGAGGTCGTCCTGGAGTCCACCGGCCTATCGGTGCGCGCCCACCAGATGCTCGCGATCGTCGCGGGCAGCATTCTCGCGACCGTCTGCTTCGTCGGCATGACCATGCTGATCCACCGCCGCCTGTTCGATGCCCGCATCCGGCTGACCAGCAAACCGACCGACATCTTCATCCTGCTGTTCATCTACGCCCAGCTGATCCTCGGCATCGTCGGCATCCCGGTCTCGCTGGCCAATTCGGACGGCAGCCATATGCAAACCATGGCCAGCTGGGCGAAGAGCATCCTCACGTTCCAGCCCGGCTCGCCGGAGATCCTCGCCGACATACCGTGGGTCTACAAGATCCACCTCGCGGCCGGCATGACGATCTTCCTGATCACGCCGTTCACGCGGCTGGTGCACGTCTGGAGCGCGCCGATCTGGTACCTGTTCCGGCCGGGCTACCAGATCGTGCGCCGGCATGCCAATCTGTCGAGGGGAGGCATCTAGGCTTGGCGGTCTTCGTCAACGGCGTCGAGATCAGCGACCACGCCATCCATGCCGAGCTGCAGTATCACCCGGCAGGATCGGTCGAGGAGGCGCGCGAGGCGGCGGCGCGCGCGCTGGTGGTGCGCGAGTTGCTCCTGCAGGCTGCCGGACGCCTCGGCATCGAGCGCCCGGACCCGCTCGAGGGCGCGGCGGGCGCGCGCGAGACCGACGACGAGGCCCTGATCCGCGCCCTCATCACGCGCGAGGTCGCGACGCCGGAGCCGGACGACGCGACCTGCCGGCGCTTCTACGACAACAACCTGCAGCGGTTTCGCAGCGCCGATCTGTTCGAGGCGGCGCACATCCTGTTCCCGGCCGACCCGGAGGACGCCGACGCCTGCGCCGGTGCCAAGCAGCGCGCCGCCGCGGCGCTTGCTCAGGCCCTGGAGCAACCGCGGCGCTTCGCCGAGCTGGCGCAGCAGCTCTCGGCATGCCCATCGGCGGCGCAGGGCGGCAACCTCGGCCAGATCACCCGCGGCCAGACGGTGCCCGAGCTCGAGACCTTCCTGTTCAACCTCGAGCCGGGGCAGATCTGCCCGGTGCCGGTCAAGACCCGCTACGGCTACCACGTCGTGCGGCTGGATCGGCGCATCGAAGGCCGCCAGCTGCCGTTCGACGCCGTGCGCGACAAGATCGCGGATTACCTGCGCGAGCATGTCTGGCGACGCGCGGTCAGCCAGTATCTGCAGCTCCTGGTCGGGCAGGCGGAGATCCGCGGAATCGAGCTCGACGGGGCGCGCACGCCCCTCGTGCAGTGAGGTCTGCCATGTCCACGACGCGGCCGCAAGGGCGGGGCCGGCTGTCATGATGTTGGGACAGACGCTGAAGGAGTTGGGGCGCGCGTCGGACGAATCGATTGCGCTCGAGCTGCTGCCCGACTTGGTGCTGCTGGGGCGGACGCGGGCGGCCGCGGCGACGGAAGGCTTGCCGCTGAACCTGTATGTGCTCGGCGCCTGCCGGGCATTCCTCGATCGCGCCGGCGAGGAGGAGTGGGCGACCCTCATGAGCAGGCTGCGCGACGGCGCCGAGCCGGGCGTCACCCTGGTGCGGATCGCCGTGCAGCGGCGGCTCGATGCCGGGCCGTGCGGCTGCGGGCGCGGAGGCGCGGCATGAGCGGCGCGGCCGCGCGGCCCGCGACCGGTGGGGAAGGCGCCCCATGAGCGAGAACGTCGCCAGCTACTATTGGCGCGGGCACGGCCCGCTCTGGAAGGTCTACTGGCTCTACGGCGTGCTCGGCAGCAACCTGCTGGCGCTGATCCTGCTGCTGCTGATGCAGCGGGGCGCCATCGCCAGCGTGTGGTTCCAGGTCGTGCTGCTGGCGCTCGCGGTCTACACGGTCTGGATCGTGGTCTCGGTGTGGCGCTGCGCGCCGAACGTCGAGAACCCGCTCTATGGCCAGATGGCGCGGGCGCTCACCGTGGCCTGGGCGATCAACGCGCTGATGGTGCTGGGCTTCCTCGAGCTCGAGTTCCTGCAGACCGTGGGCTGACCCCGCCGCAGGGGCGGCAGCGGCCTCCGGGCTGGCGCCCGATCGGCGCGCGACGCGCGGCCGCTACGCCACGGCGGCGCGCGGCCGGTCGAACTGCGTCCGCGTGGGCGGAACCGCCGGCGCAGCCCCCGTCTCCTCGGCGGCAAACAGGCCGAACTCGAGAGGCCGCAGCCGCACCGGCATGCCCGGCGCGAGCCGGAGCGCATCGAAGCGGCTCTTGGCGATCTCGGCCTCGACCTCGGCCTCTCCGTGCTCGAGCCTGAGCTGCAGCCGGAAGGTCGGGCCCGTCGTCACCACGGCGCTGAGCGTTCCGGGGATTCCCGGCGCGCGGCCGGCGGTCTCCACGGCGAGATCGTGCGGGCGCACGAACAGCCAGGCCGGGCCGTCGGCCAGGCGGTGCCTCTGCGGCGCCTCGAACCGGCCGCCGGCCACGTCCACCGACCCCGCCTGGACGCGGCAGGGCAGGCAGTTGGCGCTGCCGAGGAACTCGTAGACGAAAGGCGTCGCCGGGCGGTCATAGATCTGCCGCGGGCTGCCGATCTGCTCGATCCGGCCCTGGCGCAGCACCACGACCTGGTCGGCGAGCTCGAGCGCCTCCTCCTGGTCGTGGGTCACGAACACGCTGGTGAGCCCGAGCCGCTGGTGCAGATCGCGCAGCCAGCGCCGCAGGTCCTTGCGGACCTTGGCGTCGAGCGCGCCGAACGGCTCGTCGAGCAGCAGCACGCGCGGCTCGATGGCGAGCGCCCGGGCGAGCGCCACCCGCTGGCGCTGGCCGCCCGAGAGCTGGTTCGGGTAGCGTCCTGCCAGCCCGTCGAGCTGCACCAGGCGCAACAGCTCCATCACCCGCGCGCGGATCTCGCGCTCGGGCGGCCGGCTGCGCCTCGGCCGCACGCGCAGGCCGAACGCGACGTTCTCGAACACGCTCATGTGCCGGAACAGCGCATAGTGCTGGAACACGAAGCCGACCTGGCGCTCGCGGGCGTCGCGCGCGACGACGTTCTCGCCGGCGAACCGGACCTCGCCGCCGTCGGGGAACTCGAGCCCGGCGATGATCCGCAGCAGGGTGGTCTTGCCGGAGCCGGAAGGGCCCAGCAGGGCGCAGAACTCGCCCTCGCGAACGTCCAGGCTGACCGCCTCGAGGGCGCTGTAGGCACCGAACGTCTTGGTCAGCTGTCGGATCTCGACACGCATGGCGGATCTCCAGGGCTAGCCCTCGAACGCGAGCCGCGCGCGCTGCACGCGCCACTCCAGCGCGACCTTCAGCACCAGCGTCAGCAGGGCCAGCAGGGTGAGCAGGGATGCCACCGCGAACGCGGCGACGAAATTGTACTCGTTGTAGAGGATCTCGACGTGCAGCGGCATCGTGTTGGTGAGGCCGCGGATATGGCCGGAAACCACCGAGACCGCGCCGAACTCGCCCATGGCGCGGGCGTTGCACAGCAGCACGCCGTAGAGCAGGCCCCAGCGCACGTTCGGCAGGGTGACCCGCAGGAAGATCTGCAGACCGCCGGCGCCGAGCATGCGCGCGGCCTCCTCCTCCTCGCTGCCCTGCTCCTGCATCAGCGGGATCAGCTCGCGCGCGACGAACGGGAAGGTGACGAACATGGTCGCGAGCACGATTCCCGGCAGGGCGAAGACGATCTTGATGTCGTGCGCCGCGAGCCACGGGCCGAACAGCCCCTGGGCGCCGAACAGCAGCACGTAGATCAGGCCGGCGATCACCGGCGAGACCGAGAACGGCAGGTCGATCAGCGTGGTCAGGAGGCTCTTGCCCTTGAACTCGAACTTGGCGACCGCCCAGGCGGCGGCGACGCCGAACAGCACGTTCGTGGGCACGGCGATCGCCGCGACCAGCAACGTGAGCCGGATCGCCGCCAGCGCGTCCGGCTCGGTGACGCCGGCGAGATAGGCGCCGAGCCCCTGGCGCAGCGCCTCGACGAACACGGCGAGCAGGGGCAGCAGCAGGAAGACGCCGAGGAAGCCGAGCGCCGTCGCCACCAGCAGGGCGCGCACGGCGGCGCGATCCGCCGTCACCAGGCGGGGCGGGTACAGTCCGGCCGAAGCGAGCATCAGTAGGGCCTCCGCATCAGGACTTGCGGGCGCGCGCCCAGCGCTGCAGCAGGTTGATCGCGAGCAGCAGCGCGAAGGACGCCGCCAGCATCGCGGTGCCGACCACGGTCGCGCCGGCATAGTCGTACTGCTCGAGCTGGATCACGATCAGCAGCGGCACGATCTCCGAGATCATCGGCATGTTCCCGGCGATGAAGATGACCGAGCCGTACTCGCCAAGCCCGCGGGCGAAGGCGAGCGCGAAGCCGGTCAGCAGCGCCGGCGTGATCGCAGGCAGGATGACTCGCCGGAAGGACTGCAAGCGGCGCGCGCCCAGGGTCGCCGCCGCCTCCTCGATCTCGACGTCGAGATCCTGCAGCACGGGCTCGACGGTGCGCACGACGAACGGCAGGCCGATGAAGATCAGCGCGACGACGATGCCGAGCGGCGTGAAGGCGATCTTGATGCCGAGCGGCTCGAGGAACTGGCCGAGCCAGCCGTTGCCGGCATAGAGGGTGGTCAGCGCGATGCCGGCGACCGCGGTCGGCAGAGCGAACGGCAGATCGATCAGCG
>DASUGG010000109.1:0-13412 GCA_036274135.1 Geminicoccaceae bacterium | reverse complement strand
CTGGCGTTGCACGGACGAGGGTCGCCAGTCGCATCGGCCGCGCCGCTGTGGTATCAGCGGGGCGAGGCACTGTCGGACAGGATGACGGTAACCGCGCGTGGCCAACACCCGACCGCTCAGGCTCGAGCCCTATGCCATCATGGTGGCCGACATGGTCGGCTACAGCCGACGGTTGGCGCAGCGGCTGATCGCCACGCACGCGGCCTTCAGGGCGCATGTCGACGACGTCTTCGCGCCCCTCGTCCTCGAGCACGGCGGCCGCGTCGTCAAGACCACGGGCGACGGGGTCGTCGCGATCCTGAAGGATGCGGTGCAGGCCGAGGCCTGCGCGCGCGCCATCCAGCTCCAGCTGCGACGCGACGCCGACCCGTCGACCCGCCCGATCAAATATCGAATCGCCATCCACTACGGCAAGATCATCATCGAGAAGCACGACGTCTTCGGGCTCGACGTCAATATCGCGATCCACATGCAACGCCTGGCACCGGCGGGCGGGGTCTGCATTTCGAGCCCCATGTATGCGCGGCTGCCGGAGCAGAGCAGAAAACAATACGAATATCAGGGGCAGAAGCACCTCAAGAACGTGCCCGAGCCGATTGCCGTCCACACCTATGCGCCGGACGCGACCTCGGCCGACCGTTCGCCGTTCGACGGCGGACCTCCGGTTCCCCGGCGCAGCTATCTCAGCCCGCCGCCCAGGCTCGGCGTCGCCAGCTTGCGGACCGTCGGCCGGGGCGATGCGCAGGACATTCTCTCCGGCCTTGCCCAGGACTGCCTGATCCGCATTCTGTCGCGCTTTCGCGACGTGTTTTCGATATGCCTGGTCGGCGGCGAAGTCCCCGCGCTGAGCGCCCGAGGACTCGATTCCCGGAAATTTCTCTCGAACGAGTTGGGCTGCGAGTATTTGATTCACGGCACCTGCCTGACCACGTCGACGACCATGGAGCTGACCGTCCATCTGGAGTCACTGATCAAGAGGGAACTCATCTGGTCGGCACGCTGCAAGATCGACCTCGAAACGCAGCTGGACCTCATCGAGGACCTTGTCGCCGCCGAGATCGTCGCGCCGATCGTGTTGTATCTGGGCAGGGCAGATACGGTCTCCTGGAGCGTGATGCCTCAGTCCGCCGACGGGTTCCTGTTCCAGACCGCGCGGCAGCTGATCGAACAGCGGACCCTGGAGTCGCTGAAGCACGCACGATGTCTGCTGCTCGAGATCCGGGATCGTTGCGGCGAGATCGGCGACGTCTATCTCGCGCTGGCGCGCGCCGAGCACAGCTACGGGCTGCTGTGCGCCGGCCAGCAGTTCACCGATGCGCTCGAGATCGCATGGCGCTATGCGAAGAAGGCGATCGAAATCGAGGACCTCAATCCACAGGCGCACGCGGAACTCGCTCTTCAGGAGATGTTTCTCAAGAGGCAGAGCGACGCCGCGGCAATCTATGAATACGCGCTGCGACTGAACCCGTACGACGCCATGCTGCGCGCCGACTGGGCGGACTGCCTGGTGAACACGGGTCGGGCGGCGGAGGCGATCCAGATCCTGGAGGAGGTCCTCTCGGGCTGGCCGCGCGACCGCGCCTGGGTCGAGTGGAACCTGTGCGACGCCTATTGGATGACCGATCGGCCCGACCGGATCGTCGCGCTGCTCGATCGGCATCCGGACCAGCCGCACGTGCACCGCCTGCTCGCCGCCAGCTATGCCAAGCTCGGCAGAATCCAGGAGGCGCAGCGGCACGCCGACAAGGTGCGGCAGCATCAGCCCGGCTTCTCGACCAAGGCCTGGAGCCGCGTCGTCCCCTTCGCGAGCTCGGATACCTCCGAGGAATACGCCGAGTATCTCGAACGCGCCGGTCTCTAGCACGCCTCGCGGCCCGCCCGAACCTTCGCGGGCCGCCTTGACCAGCCGGTAAAGTTGGGCCTGGATGGGCCTCGACCCACCACGGAGGAGAGCATGCCCTACGCGCTGACCGACGACGGGGTGCGCCTCTACTACGAGGAGGCCGGCACGGGCGAGCCGATCGTCTTCGTGCACGAGTTCGCCGGCAGCTACTGGAGCTGGGAGCCGCAGATCCGCTATTTCAGCCGGCGGCATCGCTGCCTGGTCTACGCGGCGCGCGGCTATCCGCCCTCGGACGTGCCCGAGGAGGTCGAGCGCTATGGGCAGGCGCGCGCCGCCGCCGACATCGGCGCCGTGCTGGACGCCGCCGGCATCGAGCGGGCGCACGTCGTCGGCCTGTCGATGGGCGCCTTCGCGACCCTGCATTTTGGCCTCGACCAGCCCTCCCGCGCCCTCTCGCTGGTCTGCGCCGGCATCGGCTACGGCGCCCACAAGGATCACGAGGCCACGTTCCGGCGCCAGGCAGAGGAGGTCGCGCGCGCGTTCGAGACGCAGGGCAGCGAGCGGTTCGCGCCGGTCTACGGCAGCGCCGCGGCGCGCGTGCAGTACGAGGCCAAGGATCCGCGCGGCTATGCCGAGCTGATCCAGCGCCTGACGAAGCATTCGCCGCGCGGCGCCGCCAACACCCAGCGCGGCGTGCAGGCGAGGCGGCCCTCGCTCTACGACCTCGAGGACCGCCTGGCGCAGCTGATGGCGCCGACTCTGGTGATCGCCGGCGACGAGGACGACCAGACCCTGCTGCCCGGCATCTATCTCAAGCGCACGATCCCGGCCTGCGGCCTTCTGGTGCTGCCGAAGACCGGGCATGCGATCAATCTCGAGGAGCCCGAGGCGTTCAACCGCGCCGTCGCCGAGTTCCTGGCGCAGGTGGCCGCCGGCCGCTGGGGCCCGCGCGACCCCAGAGCCAGGCCCGATGCGCTGCTGCGAACCTCCTGAGCCCGCAACGTCATTTCCGTCAAGCTGGAGACCGATGCCTGATGCCGGACCGAGCCGCACCCCTACCTCACCTCAAGTTCGGCATCGGCCAGCCGGTGCACCGCAACGAGGACCCGAAGCTGATCACGGGCCGCGGCCGCTTCACCGACGACGTCGATCTCCCGGGCCAGGTCTTCGCGCATCCGCTGCGCTCGCACAGCGCGCACGGCATCATCCGCCGTCTCGACGTCGGCGCGGCGCTGGCGGCGCCGGGCGTGCTCGCGGCCTACACCGGCGCCGACATGGCGCGCGCCGGCTACGGCCCGCTGGTCTGCAAGCTGCCGCTGAAGAACGCCGACGGCAGCCCGCTGTTCGCGCCGCCGCGGCCGATCCTGGCCGACGGCCGGGTGCGCCATGTCGGCGAGATCCTGGCGGTGGTGGTGGCCGAGACGCGGCATGCGGCGCAGGAGGCGGCCGAGCGCATCGTGGTCGAGATCGACCCGCTGCCGGTGGTGACCGATCCCGAGGGAGCGCTGCGCGACGACGCGCCGCGGCTGCACGGCGACCACGGGAACGTCTGCCTGGACTGGCGTTTCGGCGACGTGCCGGCGACCGAGCGCGCCTTCGCCGCCGCCGCCCACGTCACCCGGCTGAGGATGGTCAACAACCGCGTCGTGGTGGCCGCGATGGAGCCGCGCGCGGCGCTCGCCGGCTACGACCGGGAGAGCGGCCGCTTCACGCTGCGCGTCGGCTGCCAGGGGGTGTTCGGGCTGCGCCAGTCGCTGGCGCAGGACATCCTGCGCATCGCGCCCGAGCGGCTGCATGTCGTCGCCGATCAGGTCGGCGGCTCGTTCGGCATGAAGTCGTCGGCCTACCCGGAATACGTCGCCTGCCTGCATGCCGCGCGCGAGCTCGGCCGGCCGGTCAGATGGCGCGACGACCGCAGCGAGAGCTTCCTGTCGGACCAGCACGGCCGAGCGGCGATCGCCGAGGGCGAGCTGGCGCTCGACGCCGAGGGCAATTTCCTCGCGGTGCGCCTGCGCTGCGTCGGCGACATGGGCGCCTATCTCACCACGGTCGGGCCGATGCCCTCCACGGTGAACATCCAGAAGAACATGCCAAGCGTGTACCGTATCCCATGCATGACGGTCGCGACGCGCTGCGTGTTCACCAACACCACGCCGACCGGGCCCTACCGCGGCGCCGGCCGGCCGGAAGCGAACTACTACATGGAGCGCCTGATCGACGCGGCGGCGCGCGAGACCGGCCGCGACCCGGCGGCGCTGCGGCGCCGGAACATGATCCCGGCGGACGCGATCCCCTACAAGGCGGTCTCGGGGCTCGAGTACGACAGCGGCGACTTCGCCGCGGTGCTCGACGCGTGCCTGGACAAGGCCGACTGGCACGGCTTCGAAGGCCGGCGCCGCGCCTCGGCGCAGCGCGGCCGGCTGCGCGGCCGAGGCCTCGCCTGCTATCTCGAGGTGACCGCGCCGCCCGGCAAGGAGATGGGCGGCATCCGCTTCGAGGAGAACGGGCGGGTGACGGTGATCACCGGCACGCTCGACTACGGCCAGGGCCACGCGTCGCCGTTCGCGCAGGTGCTGTCGGCGCAGCTGGACGTGCCGTTCGAGCTGATCGACCTCGTGCAGGGCGACAGCGACCAGCTGCTGGCCGGCGGCGGCACCGGCGGCTCACGCTCGATCATGGCGAGCGGCAAGGCGATCGTCGACGCTTCCGCCGAGGTGATCGAGAAGGGCCGGGCGCTGGCCGGCCATTTCCTCGAGGCGGCCGCGGTCGACATCGTGTTCGCCGACGGCAGCTTTCGCGTCGCCGGCACCGATCGCGCGATCACGCTCCTGGAACTCGCGGCGCGGACGCGTGTCGCGGCCGAGCTGCCGCCCGATCTGCCCGCCAGCCTCGACGTCGCGCTGGTCTCCGACACGCCGCCGTCCAGCTTCCCGAACGGCTGCCACATCGCGGAGGTCGAGATCGATCCGGAAACCGGCATGGCGGCGCTGCAGCGCTACACCGCGGTCGACGACTTCGGCGTGCTGGTCAACCCGATGCTGGCGTCCGGCCAGGTGCACGGCGGCGTCGTGCAGGGGATCGGCCAGGCGCTCATGGAGGCGACCGTCTACGACCGCTCGGGCCAGCTGGTGAGCGGCTCGTTCCTGGACTACGCGCTGCCGCGCGCAGAAACCGTTCCGCCGATCACGGTCGGCTATCACCCGGTGCCGGCGACCACCAATCCCCTGGGCGTCAAGGGCTGCGGCGAGGCCGGCGTCACCGGCGCTCTGCCGGCGGTGATCAATGCCGTGGTCGACGCGCTGGCGGCGCGCGGCGTGCGCCACATCGACATGCCGGCGACGCCCGAGCGCATCTGGGCTGCGCTGCAGGCCAGCGAGGCCGCATGAGCCGCCGCGGCGGCTCACGCCGGGCCCGGGGTCGATCAGGCGCGGCTGCGCTTCGCCGGCGCGGCCGCCTTGGCGCGTCGCGGCCCGGCCTTCTTCGGTCGGCCGAGGCCCACCCGCCGCGCAATCTCGGCGCGCATCTCGACATAGCTCGGCGCCGTCATGGGGTAATCGCGTCGCAGGCCGAACATCTCGCGATACTCGGGCGGCGTCAGGTTGTGCGCGGACGACAAATGACGCTTCAGCAGCTTCTGTTTCCTGCCGCACACCAGGCAAGTAATGTAGTCTTTGCTCAGGGATCTGCGCACCGGAACGACCGGTTCGGGCTTTGCCGCCCCCGCCTGTTCTTCTTCGCTCCCCAGGACCGCCAGCCGGCCGGCGATAGAACCGATCAAGTTCGGCAGTTCCGCGGGCAGGATCTGGTTGTGCGAAACGTATGCGGAGACGATCTCGGCGGTCATCTCTGCCAACTTCGAACGATCTAGCATCTCGGTCACGCGGGTCACCTCCAGCAGAAAAGCGAGCTTGTGCTTAAATATGCGAAATGTGGGATTTTGCAACTGTGACGCAGAACGAGATCGCCAAACGGCGACAAAACTGCCCTTTGCACGGCAGTCAATGCTACTCCTGCACGCGATCAGATCGGCGCCGGGCAAGTCACAGCGGCAGTCAGCCGCCCGCGATCGTCTGTTCTCGAAGGGGCGTTTAACTTGGCCGTGGCCGCCGATGTCGGCTATCCGGCAAAGGCCCGGCGCCGCGGAGGCTGAGGCGTGAAGGCCGTCATCCAGCGGGTCGGCGAGGCGAGCGTCACGGTCGACGGGCGCCGGATCGCGGGGATCGGGCCGGGACTGCTCGTGCTGCTCTGCGTCGAGCCCAGCGACGGCGAGCGCGAGGTCGACTTCGTCGCGCGCAAGTCCGCACAGCTGCGCATCTTCGAGGACGACGCCGGCAAGATGAACCGCTCGGTGATCGACGTGCGCGGCGAGGCCCTGGTGGTCAGCCAGTTCACCCTCACCGCCGATCTCAGCCGCGGCAACCGGCCGGGCTTCACCGGCGCCGCCGATCCCGCCATGGCCGTGCCGCTCTACGAGCGGTTCTGCGCGCGGATGGTCGAGCATGGCGTGCCGGTGCAAACCGGCGTCTTCGGCGCGCAGATGGCGGTGGCCCTGGTCAACGCCGGCCCGGTGACCATCTGGATGGACACGAAGGTGCTTCTGGCGTAACGAGCCGTCCGACCCGCCGGGACCGTCGATCGCAGGCGACCGATCCGACTTCGAGGGCGTCCGTGCATGGCCGATGTGATCTGTCTGGGTGAGCTGCTGATCGACTTCGTGCCGACGGTGACGCCGACCACGCTGATCGAGGCGCCGGCCTTCAAGAAGGCGCCGGGCGGCGCGCCGGCCAACGTCGCGGTCGGCCTCGCCCGGCTCGGCGTGCGCAGCGCCTTCATGGGCAAGGTCGGCAATGATCCGTTCGGCCGCTTCCTGGCCGACACGCTGGCCGCCGCCGGGGTCGACGTCGGCTGCCTGCGCTTCACGGCGAAGGCACGCACCGCGCTCGCTTTCGTCTCGCTGCGCGCTGACGGCGATCGCGAGTTCATGTTCTACCGGCACCCGAGCGCCGACATGCTGCTCACCCCGGCGGAGATCGACGCGGCGGCGATCGGTGCGGCGCAGGCCCTGCATTACGGCTCGATCAGCATGATCAGCGAGCCCTCGCGCAGCGCCACGCTGCACGCGATCGAGATCGCCAGACGGGAGGGCTGCCTGATCTCCTGCGATCCCAATCTGCGCCTGCCGCTCTGGCCCGATGCGGCGAGCGCGCGCGAGGGGCTGCTGCATGCGCTGTCCAGCGCGCAGGTGGTGAAGATCAGCGACAGCGAGCTGCAGTTCCTGACCGGCAGTGACGATCCGGCGGCGGCGCGCGCGCAGCTCTGGCACGCGGACACCGAGCTGATCGTGATCAGCCGCGGCGCCGAGGGCTGCTTCTACCTCACCGCCGCGGGCGAAGGCGAGGTCGCCGCCTTCCCGGTCGATGCGGTCGACACCACGGGCGCCGGCGACGGCTTCGTCGCCGGTCTGCTGCAGGGGCTCGTGCGCGATCGCGGCATCCTGCGCGACGCGGCGCGGCTGCGGAAGCAGTGCCGCTTCGCGAATGCCGTCGCGGCGCTCGTCACGACGCAGCGCGGCGCGATTCCTGCTATGCCAACGGCGGACCAAGTGCATCGGCTGCTGGGCGCCCAGGCGAGCCGCTAGCGGGTCGCCCTGGCCGCCGCCGCGCCGGGGTCCGAGCCAAGCGCAAAGGAACATATCTTGTCGGCAAAGATCATTCCGGTCGATCCGTTCGACCTCACCGTGTTCGGGGCCACCAGCGACCTCGCCCGGCGCAAGCTGCTGCCCGGCCTGTACTACCGCGACCGCGACCGGCAGCTGCCGCCGGAATGCCGGATCATCGGCGTCGCCCGCCGCGATCTAGGACGCCAGGGCTACGTCGCGCAGATCGAGGACAACCTGCGCCGCTACATCCCCGCCGAGGACATCGACGAGGACTGCCTGGCGCGCTTTCTCGGCCGCCTCGACTACGTCGCCGCCGACGCCTCCTCGCCCGAGACCTGGGGCGACCTGATCGCCCGCTTCGAGCACGGCAACCCCATCCGGGTGTTCTATCTCGCGACCTCGCCGGAGTTGTTCGGCCGGACCTGCAAGGGCCTGGGCGCCGCCGGCCTGGTGACGCCTGAGACACGCGTCGTGCTCGAGAAGCCGATCGGCCACGACCTCGCCTCGGCATGCGCGATCAACGACGAGGTCGGGTCGGTCTTCCAGGAGCGGCAGGTATTCCGCATCGACCACTATCTCGGCAAGGAGACGGTGCAGAACCTGACCGCGCTGCGCTTCGCCAACGTGCTGTTCGAGCCGCTCTGGAACGCCCGCTACGTCGACCATGTGCAGATCACGGTCGCCGAGAGCATCGGCGTCGAGGGCCGCGGCGAGTATTACGACGGCGCCGGCGCGTTGCGCGACATGGTGCAGAACCACATCCTGCAGCTGCTCTGCCTGGTGGCGATGGAGCCGCCGACCCATCTCGATGCCGACAGCGTGCGCGACGAGAAGATCAAGGTGCTGCGGGCGCTGAAGCCGATCTCGGGCGACGACGCCGGCCTGAAGACGGTGCGCGGCCAGTATCGCGCCGGCGCGGTCGGCGGCGATCCTGCGCCCGCCTATGCCGACGAGATCGGCGCCGCGGCCAGCACCACCGAGACCTTCGTGGTCATCAAGGCCGAAATCGAGGGCTGGCGCTGGGCCGGCGTGCCGTTCTACCTGCGCACCGGCAAGCGCCTGCCCTCGCGCGCCTCCGAGATCGTCATCCAGTTCCGCAGCATCCCGCATTCGATCTTCGAGCCGAGCACCGGCCCGATCGGCCCCAACCGCCTGGTCGTGCGGCTGCAGCCGGACGAGGGGATCAAGCTGTTCCTGATGGCGAAGGACCCGGGGCCCGGCGGCATGCGGCTGCGCGAGGCGCACCTCAACCTGAGCTTCGCCGAGACCTTCCGGGTGCGCTATCCCGACGCCTACGAGCGCCTGCTGATGGACGTCGCGCGCGGCAACCCGACGCTGTTCATGCGGCGCGACGAGGTCGAGGCCGCCTGGCGGTGGGTCGAGCCGATCCTCGATGCCTGGAGCGACAGCGGCGAGCGGCCCAGGCCCTATACCGCGGGCACCTGGGGGCCCTCGGCGGCGATCGCGCTGATCGAGCGCGAGGGCCGCACCTGGCACGACGACGTCGCCTGAGCCGGCCCGTCGCGGCGAACGGCGCCGGGGAGGCGCAGATGGCGGCGAGGCAGCCCGGGCTTCACGATCTGCTGTCGTCGACACCGGTCGTGCCGGTGCTCGTGGTCGACAGCGTCCGCACCGCCCTGCCGCTGGCGCAGGCGCTGATCGCGGGCGGCCTGTCGATCCTGGAGATCACCCTGCGCACGCCGGCCGCACTCGAGATCATCCGCGCGCTGGCCGGCGAGATCGAACATGCGGTGGTCGGCGCCGGCACCGTCCTGACGCCCGCCCAGTACGAGGAAGCGGCCGCCGCCGGCGCGAAATTCGTGGTCAGCCCCGGCGCCACGGCGGCACTCTTGGATGTCGCGGCGGCGAGTTCCGTGCCATTCTTGCCGGCAGCCGCGACCTCGAGCGAGGTCATGCGATTGTTGGAGCGAGGCTATGGCTGCCTCAAATTCTTTCCGGCCGAGCCCGCCGGCGGGACAGCATATCTCAAGGCGCTCGCCGCGCCCCTGCCGGACGCCCGCTTCTGCCCCACGGGCGGCATCGACGCGGCCCGGGCGCCCTCTTATCTGGCCCTGCCCAACGTGGTGTGCGTCGGCGGCTCTTGGGTCGCCCCGCCCGACGCGATCGCAGCCGCGGACTGGCCGGCGATCACCCGGCTCGCGCGTGCGGCCGCCGCGCTCCGTCCGGCAGCCAGGACCGGCGCGCAGCAGGATCAATAGCCCGGCCCGCAAGACGCGCCTGACGTCCCGCTGCCGCCTTGCAGGGAGGTAAGCATGAAGACTCCGCAGCAGGGGCTGTCGCGGCCGCTCGCCCGCCACGCCATGGCCTACGTCCTCGCCGGCGGCCGCGGCAGCCGGCTGCAGGAACTGACCGACAAGCGCGCCAAGCCGGCGGTGTTCTTCGGCGGCAAGGCCCGGATCATCGACTTCGCCCTGTCCAACGCGATCAACTCGGGCATCCGCCGGATCGGCGTCGCGACCCAGTACAAGGCGCACAGCCTGATCCGCCACCTGCAGCGCGGCTGGACCTTCTTCCGCCCCGAGCGCAACGAGAGCTTCGACATCCTGCCCGCCTCGCAGCGGGTCGGCGAGGACCAGTGGTACGTCGGCACGGCGGACGCGGTGTATCAGAACATCGACATCATCCGCAGCTACGACCCGGAGTTGATGGTGATCCTGGCGGGCGACCACGTCTACAAGATGGACTACGAGGTGATGCTGGCGCAGCACGTCGACGCCGACGCCGACGTCACCGTCGGCTGCCTCGAGGTGCCGCGGGCGGACGCCACCGGCTTCGGCGTGATGCATGTCGATGCCGACGACCGGATCGTCGCCTTCCTGGAGAAGCCGGTCGACCCGCCGGGCATGCCGGACAGGCCCGACATGGCGCTGGCAAGCATGGGAATCTACGTCTTCAGCACCCGATTCCTGTTCGACGTGCTGCGCCGCGACGCCGAGGACGCGGATTCGAGCCACGACTTCGGCAAGGACGTCATTCCTTATCTGGTCGAGCACGGCAAGGCCGTGGCGCATCGCTTCACGACGTCCTGCGTCGGCGTCACGGCCAAGGGCGAAGCCTATTGGCGCGACGTCGGCACGGTCGACGCCTACTGGGAAGCCAATGTCGACCTCACCGACTTCGAGCCGGCGCTCGACCTCTACGACCACGACTGGCCGATCTGGACCTATGCGGAGATCACGCCGCCGGCCAAGTTCGTGCACGACGAGGACGGCCGGCGCGGCATGGCGACCAGCTCGCTGGTCTCGGGCGGCTGCATCCTCTCGGGCAGCCGGGTCGACAAGTCGCTGCTGTTTACCGGCGTGCGGGCACACTCCTACAGCCAGCTCGAGCGCGTGGTCGCCCTGCCCTATGTCGAGATCAAGCGGGGCGCGAAGCTCAGGAACGTCGTAATCGACCGCGGCGTGGTGATCCCGCCGGGCCTCGTGGTGGGCGAAGATGCCGAGGAGGACGCGCGCCGCTTCCGCCGCACGGACAAGGGGGTGTGCCTGATCACCCAGCCGATGCTCGACCGGCTGCAGGGTTGAGCGCCGGCGGCCCGGCGTCTCACCCGTTCGGCGCGTCCTCCAGCTGAGCGAGGCGCTGCTGCTCCAGCTCGGCGCGCCGGCGCTCGTGCCGGCCGAACAGCGCCTTCCGCCCCGTGGTCGCGACCTCGCGCCCTTCCAGGCGCAGCGCGATGCCGTTCAGGACCAGCAGCTCGTCCTCGATCGCCCCGAGCCGGCCCTCGACCCGGCCGAGTCGCTCCTCGACCGCGTCGAACCGGCCGTCGACCTGATCGAACCGTTCGCCGAACTCGCGGTGAAGCCGATCGAACTTCTCGTCGAGGCGACGCAGATAGGCAAGCGTGTGATTTACGGGCTCGGCCATCGCACTTCATCTCATCGGGGCACGCAGCCTTTCTACACGATTGCCGGCAGCTTCGCCACGAACGGGCGGCAGGCGCTGGATCATCGCACCTTGTCGCTCCCCGTGGAATGGAGCTTTAGTGCATCCATGACGTTGTGTCGGATGTCGGCACGCAGGAGATGAACGATGAGCATGCCCGCCCTGCTGTTCGATCTCGACGGCACGCTGGTGGACAGCGTCTACCAGCACGTCCTGGCGTGGCACGAGGCGTTGCACGTGAGCGGCATGGAGCTCTCGGTCTGGCGCATCCACCGCCGGATCGGCATGAGCGGTGGCCTGTTCGCCCGGGCCCTGCTGCGCGAGACGGGGCGGGAGCTGGACGGGCCGCTGCGCGAGCGCCTGCAGGAGCTGCATGCCAAGGCGTACCGGCGCCGCATCGAGCAGGTGCGGCTCCTGCCCGGCGCGCGCGAGCTGCTCCGGCAGCTGACGGAGCTCGACTGCCCCTGGGCGATCGCGACCAGCGGACGCATGGAATCGGCGGCCCCCACCATCGCGATGCTCGAGGTGCCCAAGGACGTTCCGATCGTCACCCGCGATCAGGTGGCGCACGCCAAGCCCAACCCGGACCTCTTCATCGAGGCGGCGCGGCGGCTGGGCGTCGACACCACGGAGGCGGTGGTGGTCGGCGACAGCGTCTGGGACCTGCTGGCCGCGCGGCGCGCCCGCATGCTCGGCATCGGCCTGCTGTCCGGCGGCTATGGCCCGGACGAGCTGGAGCGCGCCGGCGCCTATCGCGTCTACGAAGATCCTGCCGACCTGCTGCGCCACCTGGACGAGGTCGGCGTCCGCTGATACCTCCCTCACGCAAGGCCTGCGAAGGGTTCGAGCATGGCGGCGATCGGTAAGGCGGCCCTGTTCACCAACGAGTACCCGCCGCACGTCTATGGCGGCGCCGGCGTCCATGTCGAATATCTGAGCCGGGCGCTGGCGAAGCGGATCGCCGTCGAGGTGCGCTGTTTCGGCGGGCAGCGGCTCGACGCGCCGAACCTGACCGTGCGCGGCTACCCGGCCTGGGACGAGGCCGGGCAGCGGACCGATCCGCGCTTCGCCGGCGCCCTCGATGCCCTGCACCGCTCGCTGGCGATGGCCAAGGACACGATCGACGCCGACGTCGTCCACTGCCACACCTGGTACACCGACATGGGCGGGCTGCTGGCGAGCAAGCTCTGGGGCGTCCCTTACGTGCTCAGCATCCACTCCCTCGAGCCGCTGCGGCCATGGAAGGTCGAGCAGCTCGGCAACGCCTACCATCTGAGCAGCTGGATGGAGCGGACCGCGATCGAGCAGGCGGACGCCGTGATCGCGGTCTCGGCGGAGACGCGCGGCGACGTGCTGCGGCTGTTCGACGTCGACGCCGCCAGGGTGCACGTGATCCACAACGGCATCGATCCGGACGAGTACCGGCCGACCGGCGCGACCGACGCCCTTGCCCGCCACGGCATCGATCCGGCCAGGCCGTACCTGCTGTTCGTCGGTCGGATCACGCGCCAGAAGGGGATCATCCACCTGGTCGACGCGATCCCGGAGATCGACCCGAGCCTGCAGATCGTGCTCGCCGCCGGCGCGCCCGACACGCCCGCGATCGGCCGCGAGATGGAGGCGCGGATCGCTGACATTCGGCAGAGGCGCGCCGGCGTCACCTGGATTCGCGAGATGCTGCCGCGGCCCGACATGATCCAGCTCTACGAGCATGCCGCGGTGTTCTGCTGCCCCTCGGTCTACGAGCCGTTCGGCATCATCAATCTCGAGGCAATGGCCTGCGAGACGGCGGTGGTGGCATCCAAGGTCGGCGGCATTCCCGAGGTGGTGGTGCCGGAGGAGACCGGGCTGCTGGTCGATCCGGCGCTCAAGCCGGGCACCTTCGAGCCGGCCGACCCTGCCGCCTTCGCGTCGGCGCTGGCGGCAGCGATCAACCGCCTAGCCGCGGATCCGGAGCTTCGCGCGCGCATGGGCAGGCAGGGCCGCCAGCGGGCCCTCGAGCGCTTC
>DASUGG010000108.1:0-4735 GCA_036274135.1 Geminicoccaceae bacterium | reverse complement strand
CCAGGAGGGGCTCGGCGACCTTCTCGGCCGGCCGATCAACTTCGCCTTCATCAGCGAGATGCGGCCATGGCTTCGCGCATGGATCGAGGAGGACCGGATCGGGATCTTCTGATGGCGGCCACCGATGGCACGGAAATGCGTCGGGCCGACGCATGAGTGACGCATCCGTCGCTCGACTTGGCGAAATCGGGATGGACGCAGCCGTCGACTTGACGGTATTCTGGTCTGACGCGGTAATTGTCAAACGACTTGGAATCGGATTCGCGAATACATCTCCATCTGAATGGATCGGATTCTCCAGCGCTGGAGGTTTACGATTGACTTGCAGCGACATGCCGAGATGAAGTCGAACATGCGCCATGATGCATCACTTCCAGCATAATATGCGCCACCGCTGACGCATGCATGATTTTGGGCCGTGGGATGGACTGGGCTATCCGCCGGATCGATCGCAGCGTCGTGCCGATGCGGCCACTGAGCGCGCCATGATGACACGGCAACTACACGCGTCCGTCAGCGATGTCTTGCGGCGATCACGAACTTACCGGCGGCGAATTGGCGGATCCCGTCGCAGACTCCATGGCGATACTAGGCGCTCCGACGGCAGTCCGCGGCTTTGCGGCCGCCGCTGGAGGCAGGGATCAATCGAAAATCCACCTCAAGCTCGAAGATGGCCTGGCTCAGGTGCTTATGGATCCAGGCGGCGATGGAGTCTCAGCTGCGCGATTCGGCCGTCAGCGCGAGGGTCCGCTCCTTGCCTTGGTCGTCGATCACGACGATGCAGCCACCGTCGCCGGCGCCCAGCTGCTCGTTGGCGTTGAGCAGCTCGATCCCATAGATCGTGCCGTCCGGCGCGAGATCGATGTTCAGCTCGTCGCTGACGCGGATCGTCTCGACCTGCCCCGACCTCTCGCGCAGGCGGATATAGGCGATGTTGCGGCCCGGATCGTAAGTCAGTTTCATCGGCGCCCTCCTTGGCGCATCACGTCAAAAGTACTTCACCAGGACCGTGATCACCAGCCAGTCGTCGCCTTCCTCGACCGCAAACGCCTCGATCTGCTTGGTCCGATAGCGGCGCCCGCGCCAGCTCGCGCTGAAAGCGAAGTTTCGGCGAAACCCCGTGCGCCCAAAACGTGCCGGAAAACGCTCGCCGCCGGTGACTGTCGCCTCGACCTCGTCGGCCGTCGCGCCACGCTCAGCGATGCGCGCCGCAGCGTGCGGGTGCAAGCGAACACGCAACGGAGCTTCGCTCAGCTGTAGGGATCGGCGGCGTCGCGCAGGCCGTCGCCCAAAAAATTGAAGGCCAGGACGACGCAGATCACCGGCAGGACCGGCAGCATCAGCCAGGGGTAGAGGGCCACCACGTTGATGTTCTGCGCCTCCGTGAGCAGGACGCCCCAGGAGGTGATCGGCGGCCGCAGGCCCAGGCCTAAGAAGGAGAGGGCGGTCTCGCCGAGGATCATCGCCGGGATCGACAGCGTCGCCGAGGCGATCAGGTGGCTCATGAAGGACGGCACCAGGTGGCGGAAGACGATGCGTGAGGGCCGCGCCCCCATCAGCATCGCCGCGGCCGCGAAGTCCTCCTCGCGCAGCGCCAGGATCTTCGAGCGCACCGCGCGGGCGAGCCCGGTCCAGTCGATCAGGCCGAGGATCAGGGTGATGCCGAAATAGATCCAGAGCGGGTCCCAGACCACCGGCAGGGCGGCCGACAGCGCCATCCACAAGGGCAGCTCCGGGAAGGAGCGGATCACCTCGATCGTGCGCTGCACCAGGCTGTCGACCCAGCCGCCGTAATAGCCCGACAGGCCGCCCAGCACGATGCCGAGGCTGAAGCTGATGGTGATGCCCACGAGGCCGACGGTCAGCGAGACGCGGGCGCCGTAGACGATGCGCGAGAACAGGTCGCGCCCGAGGCGGTCGGTGCCGTGGAAGAAGAAGGTGCCGCCCTCGGCCGGGCAGACGAAGTGGAAGGTCATCGGCAAGGTGCCCCAGAACTTGTAGGGGTCGCCCTGGCAGAAGAAGCGCAGCGGCTGCACCTTGGCCGGGTCGGGCGCGTATTCGCGCTTCAGGTTCTCCATGTTCAGCCGGAAGCTGTAGCCGTAGACGAAGGGGCCGACGAAGCGGCCGTCGTGGAACAGATGGACCGGCTGCGGCGGCGCGTGGATGAAGTCGGCATGGCGGGTGTTGAGGTCGTAGGGCGCGATCCATTCCGAGACGAAGATCGAGGCGTAGAGCAGCCCCAGGAACCATGCCGACACCACCGCCAACCGGTGGCGGCGGAACTTCCACCACATCAGCTGCCACTGCGAGGCCGTGTAGAAGCGCTCCTGCTCCGGCGTCAGGCGCTCGGCCTCGGTCGGGTCGAACGGCTCGGGATTGACGTAGTGGACGCTCATCGCGTCCGGCCGCCCTCGAAGCGGATGCGCGGGTCGAGGACGGCGAGCGCGAGGTCGGAGACCAGGATGCCGACCACCGTCAGCAGCGCCAGCAGCATCAGGAACGAGCCCGCGAGATACATGTCCTGGGTCTGCAGGGCGCGCAGCAGCATCGGCCCGGTGGTCGGCAGCGACAGCACGATCGAGACCACCGCGGCGCCCGAGATCACCGAAGGCAGCAGCGTGCCGATGTCGGCGATGAACGGGTTGAGCGCCATGCGCAGCGGATACTTGCACAGCGCCCGGAACGGCGGCAGCCCCTTGGCCTTAGCGGTGGTGACGTACGGCTTCTGCAGCTCGTCGAGGAGGTTGGCGCGCAGCCGGCGGATCATCCCGGCGGTGCCCGACGTGCCGATCACGATCACCGGCACCCAGAGATGCGCGAGCACCGAGAAGAACTTGCCCCAGCTCATCGGCTGGTCGAGATAGCGCGGGTCCATCAGGCCGCCGATCGAGGTGCCGAACACGACGTTGGCGAAATACAGCAGCACCAGCGCGAGCAGGAAGTTGGGCGTCGCGAGGCCGAGAAAGCCGATGAAGGTCAGGGCGTGGTCGCCGAAGGTGTATTTGTGGGTGGCGGAATAGACGCCGATCGGGAACGACACGACCCAGGTGAACAGAATCGTCGTGAAGGAGACGATGAACGAGAGAAAGAGCCGGTCGCCGACCACCGCGCTGACGGGCAGGTCGTACTCGAAGGAATAACCGAAGTCGCCGCGGAACAGGCCGCCGAGCCAGACCAGATATTGCTGCCACCAGGGCCTATCGAGCCCGTATATCTTGCGCAGATACTGGATCTTCTCGCCCTGGATGTTCTCGCCCTGGGCCTGTAGCTCGGTGATGTAGGTCTCAAGGTAATCGCCCGGCGGCAGCTGGATGATGACGAAGGTGATCAGGCTGATCGCTAACAGCGTCGGCACCATGACCAGGAGACGATGGATCACGTAGCGAAGCACTGCGCCTCCCGCCGCACGGGTCCCGCCGCCGGCTCCCCGCCCGGTCGCGTTGCCTGCCGGCGCGGCCGCACCGGGTGTCAGCACCGTACCGGCGAGATCGGCCCGCAGGCAAGATGCGATTCGCGACGCGCCGGGCGCCGCGCGGCGGGCTCAGGCGGGCGCGAGGCAGGCGGCAAGCGCCGCGGCGCGGCACAGCTCGGCGGCGGGCCGGCCGGTGGTCTTGCAGCCGATCTCGGCCTCGAGCAGGCGCCCGGCCTGCGCCGCCAGCATCGCCGCCGACCAGCGCCGCAGCTCGACCTGGAAGCTGCCGCGCCGGCGCAGGTGAATCGGCGGGCGCGCCGTCTCGATCACCCGTTCGGCCGGCTCGCCGGCCTCGACCAGGCAGGCCAGCTGGTAGAGGCGGCCGAAATGGTTGGCGAGCGCGCGCAGCAGGCTAACCGGCGACTGGCCCTCGGCGAGCAGGCGGCTCATGCCGCGCTCGACCTCGGCGGCGCGGCCGAGCGCCGCGGCGTGCACCAGATCGTCGAAACCGAGCGCCGCGCTGTCGCCGATGACCGCCGCGACGTCCTGCAGCGTGACCGGCCGCGGCCCGCGGCCGGCCGCTGCCGGCCCGAGATAGAGGTCGAGCTTGGCGAGCTCGCTCGCGGTGATGCCGCGATCGGCGCCGAGATGCTGGGCGAGCCACGCTTCGGCCTCGGCGTCGGGGCGCAGCCCGAGCGCACCGAGCTGCTCGCGCAACGTGCCGGCGAGCGCGCGGCCCTCTTCGCGCCAGCAGGCGATCGCCGCGGCGTTCGGCGCCGCCTCGAACAGGCGTCGCAGGGACGAGGCCTTCCCCAGCTCACCGGCGTCGACGACCACCAGCGCGGCGACCGAGGGGAGGTCGAGCACGGCGCGGCAGGCGGCGCTCAGCTGGTCGCTCGCCTGGCGCAGCCGCACCACCCGGCGGCCGCCGCCGAAGCACAGCGCGCGCGCCTCGTCGGCCAACAGCGCGGGATCGGCGCGCACCGCGTCGGCGGCGAGCTCGGTGAGGCCGAACGGGTCGCGCGGGTCGGGGAGCACGGCGCGCACCACGCGCAAAGCGCGCTCGCGCACCAGGCCCTCGTCCGGCCCGTACAGCAGCACGGCGGACAGCGCCGGGTCCGGCCGGCCGAGCAGCGATTCGACCCTGGCGCCGGCGATCTTCATGCCGCGGCCGTCACGTCGGCGTCGCCTGCCGGCTGAAATGCACGGCGAGCAGCGTGCCGATATTGTTGCCGACCTCGCGCGCGAGGCGGCGCTCGGCGTCGATCTCGGCGGCGAGCGTGGCGTAAGGCTGCAGGCTGACATTGTAGCTCGCGACGCGCT
>DASUGG010000107.1:0-8843 GCA_036274135.1 Geminicoccaceae bacterium | reverse complement strand
CAGCAGGGCGACCCGGTCGCGGGCGCCGACGCCCTGCGCCGCGAGGCCCGCCGCCAGCCGATCCACCTGCGCGGCGAGCTCGGCATAGGTCGGGCGACGATCGCCGTCCATCAGCGCCGGCCGGTCGGCATGGGCGACGAGCGTCGCCTCGAACATCGCGAACAGGCTCGCCGGCCGCTCGGCGAAGCAGCGCAGCAGCCGGTCGCCGAAATGGACCTCGTGCCGGATCGCGGGCAGCGGATCGTCGGGCCAGGCCATCTCAGGTGCGGAGCGCGTCGGGCGGGGTCAGGTAGCGCGCCGCCTCGACGCGGTTGGCTTCCTGGCGGCGCACCTCGGCGCGCGCCACGGAGCGCAGATGCACCTCGTCCGGGCCGTCGATGAACTGCAGCGCGCGCCCCCAGCTCCAGAGGAAAGCCAATGGCGTGTCGGGGGTCAGCCCCATCGCGCCATAGACCTGGATGGCGCGCGACAGCACCGCGGTCTGCAGGCGCGGCACCACGACCTTGATCATCGCGACGTCGTTGCGCGCGGCGCGGTTGCCCTCGCGGTCGATCAGCCAGGCGGCGCGCAGGACCAGGAGGCGCGCCTGGTCGATCTCCATGCGCGACAGCGCGATCCACTCGGCGACCGTGCCGTGCCGGTGCAGCTTCTGGCCGAACGCCTCGCGCTCGGCCGCGCGGGCGCACATCAGCTCCAGCGCCAGCTCGCACTGGCCGATCGAGCGCATGCAGTGGTGGATGCGGCCGGGCCCAAGGCGCGCCTGGGCGAGCGCGAAGCCCTTGCTCTCCTCGCCCAGCAGGTTGGCGACCGGCACGCGCACGTCCTCGAAGCGCATCTCGCAATGCCCCTCCGGGGCCGCGTGATGCATGATCGGCAGGTTGCGCACCACCGTGACGCCCGGCGTCGCCATCGGCACCAGCACCATGCTGTGGCGCTCGTGCGGCGCGCCGTCCGGGTTCGTGACACCCATCAGGATGCAGATCCTGCAGCGCGGATCGGCGGCGCCGGTGATGAACCACTTGCGGCCGTTGATCACGTACTGATCGCCCTCGCGCCGGATGCTGGTGCGGATGTTGGTGGCGTCGGAGCTGGCGACGTCCGGCTCGGTCATCGCGAAGCACGAGCGGATCTCGCCGCGCAGCAGCGGCATGAGCCACGCCTCACGCTGCGCGGGCGCCGCGAACAGGTGCAGGAGCTCCATGTTGCCGGTGTCGGGCGCCGAGCAGTTGAACACCTCCGGCGCCCAGAACACGCGGCCCATGATCTCGGCGAGCGGCGCGTATTCGAGGTTGCTGAGGCGCGTGCCCGGCTCGTCCGCCGCCAGCGCCGGCAGGAACAGGTTCCATAGGCCTTCGGCCCTGGCGCGGGCCTTGAGCGGCTCGAGCATGCTCGGCGGCCAGACGCCGGCCTCGACCTCGCGCTGCCACGCGCCGATCTGCGGCACGACGTGCTGGTCCATGAACGCCCGGACGCGCCCGCGCAGCACCTCGACCTCGGGCTTATAGGCAAAGTCCATGACGCCACCCCACGCTTCGCGGCAGAGTGGCACAGCGCCGCCCGCATGGCCAGCAGCGCCGAAGCCCGTCGTTAACCCGCCGTTAACCTCCGCGGGCGCAGATTCGGCGGAGCACCTTCGAGCTGGGGATCATGGCGATGGCCGAGACCGGCGAGGTCGCCCAAAGCTGCACGGTCGACGCGGAGCTGTTCGACAGCCTCGAGGAGGCGATCGCGTTCGTCGCCGGGCATGGAGGCGGCGTCGTCCACACCGAGGTCGCGGGCAGCGAGCAGGTCAAGAGCCTGGAGCTGCCGAAGAACGTGCGGCTGGAGCCGCCGCGGCCGCTCGCGGCCTGAGCGTACCGCGCCGCCCCGGCGGCGGGCGCCGCGCAGGGATCGGCGAGGATCGGCCGTAGCCTTGCGCCTGCTCGTGATGGCGGCTCAGCCGTGCGCCGTCTCATGATGCCGGCGCAGCAGGTCCTCGCCGAAGTTGTCGCGCGGGTTGTGCCACACCGTGTGGGTGTGGTTAGGCTCGGTGTTGTCGTACTCGACCAGCAGGGTCGGCCCGTGCAGCCGGTAGTAGTGGCAGGTGCCGCGCTCGGTGGCCCCCGCCCAGGCGAAATGCAGCTTCTCCGGTCCTGCTTCGTGCAGCGCGCGCAGTTCCTGCTCGGCGAGGTCGGCGCGCATGTTGCGCACATAGGCCTCGACCAGGACGAGGGTCCGGTCGCGCTGCGCCGGCGTCATCGCCGCGAGCGCCAGGCCCTGCGGCCGGCGCAGGCTCGCTTCCCGTCCCGGGCCGGTCAGGATGTCGCGGAAGGACTGCGGCTGCAGGATCGCCGTCTGCCGTTGCGCGCCCGACAGATCGTGCAGCAGGGCGAGCGCCAGATCCTGCTCGACCGCCAGCACGCGCAGGCCGGCACGCGCATGCCGGGGCGGCACCTCCGCCGGGTTGGCGCCAAGGAAAGACGGCGTCACCGCGATGCCGAGGCCGGGCGCGACCGTGAAGGTGAGCGAGACGTGATGGCCCTCGAACCGCCAGGCCCACGGCGTCCGGCCGGCCGGGTCGCCGAAGATCGCGAGCGCGTAGTTCTCGGGATCGCGGAAGTCGGGCCGGCCGGTCAGCTCGCCGAGAATGCCCTCGAGCCTGATGATCTCCCTGGTCTTGCGCAGGCCCTGGGCGCTGAGCGCGCCGGCGAGCAGCGCGGACACCAGCTCGCGCTGGGCGGCGTCCATGCGCTTGAGCGGCAGGCCCGGCCGCCCCTGGCGCGGCGTATAGTGCAAGTCGCGGTGCACGTCGCGGGCCAGCGGATAGAGCGCGGCCTCGCGGCGGCCGCCCAGGCTCTCGAGGAATGCCAGAGCGCCCTCGGCCATCGGTTCGCGGGTCTTGGTGATCGTCGCCATAGCGGTTCACCTGTCTTGCTGCACCTTGCGATCATAACGCCGCGAGGCTGCCGATGGTCTCGAAGATGTCGAGCCCGCCCAGACGCAGCACCACGATCTCGCCAGAGCCGGGACGATGCCGGCGCTGCCGCGGTCATCGTCCGATCAGCGCGCAGGCGCGCCTGGCGTAGACGATGCTGAGCTTGCCGACCTCCTCGGCATTCGCGGCGACCGCGATGCCGGCGCGGGCGCGCGCCGCGATGCCCTCGAAGATCACCGCGAAGCGGAACATCGCAAAGGCCAGGTGAAACGGCGTGATGCCGTCGGCCCGGCCGGCGCGCTCGCAGTAGCGCGCCACGTACTGCTGTTCCGAGGGGATGCCGAGCGCTTCGAGGTCGAGGCCGAGCACGCCGCCGTAATCCTCCGCCGCCGATCGATACGGCATGCAGTTGTAGGCGAGGTCGGCGAGCGGATGACCCAGAGTCGAGAGCTCCCAGTCGAGCAGGGCGATGACCCGCGGCTCGCGCGGGTGCAGCATGAGGTTGCCGAGCCGGTAGTCGCCGTGCACGATCGCGGTCTCGTCGCCCGGCGGGACGTGCTCCGGCAGCCAGGCGATCAGCCGCTCGATCTCGGGGATCTCGCGGGTCTTCGAGGCGTGCCACTGCTTGGTCCAGCGGCTGATCTGGCGCGCGAAGTAGCTGCCGGGCCGGCCGAAGCCCTCGAGCCCGACCGCCCGCCAGTCCACCAGGTGCAGCCGCGCCAGCACGCCGTTCATGGAGTCGTAGATCGCGGCGCGCTCGGCAGGCGCCAAGGCGGGCAGGGCCGGGTCGTTGAAGACCCGCCCGTCCAGCGCCTCCATCACGTAGAACAGCGTGCCGATCACGGCCCGGTCGTCGCAGAGGTGCTCCATCCGCGGCACCGGCACGCCGCTGCCGGCGAGCGCGCTCTGCACGCGGAACTCGCGGTCGACCGCATGCGCCGAGGGCAACAGCTCGCCCGCGGGCTGCTTGCGCAGGATCAGGTCGCGCTCGGCAAAGCGCAGGCGGAAGGTCGGGTTGGACTGGCCGCCGGCGACCGGCTGGACCGTCATGGCGCCGCGCAGCCCGGGGAGGCGCGCGCGCAGATAGTCCGCGAGCCGTTCCGGGTCGAAGTCGGGCGCCATGCGACCGGCCCGACGCGCCCTCAGATCACCGGCGTCGGCAGCGGCCGGCCGGCGAAGTGCGCAGCGAGATTGTCGAGCATCAGGCGCCCCATCGCGGCGCGGGTTTCCTCCGACGCGCTGCCCTGATGCGGCTGCAGCACGACGTTGTCGAGCGCGAGCAACGCCTCGGGCACGTGCGGCTCCCTGGCGAACACGTCCAGGCCGGCGGCGCCGAGGCGGCCCTGCACCAGGGCATCGACCAGGGCGTCCTCGTCGACCACGGAGCCGCGCGCGATGTTGATCAGCCAGCCCTTGGGCCCGACCGCTTCGATCACCTCGCGGCTGACCAGGCCGGCCGTGGTCGGCCCGCCGACACACGACACCATCAGGCAATCGACCGCCCCGGCGAGCTTCACCGGGTCGTCGTAGAAGGCGTAGTCGACGTCCGGCTTACGCGAGCGGCCGCAATAGGCGATCTGCATGCCGAACGCCGAGGCCAGCTCGGCGACCCGGCGGCCGATCCGGCCGAGACCGAGGATGCCGAGCCTGCGCCCGGCGAGCGAAAGGGCGAGCGGCGGATCGCCCTCCTTCGGCCAGCGGCCCTGGCGCACATAGCGGTCGTTGCGGCTGACGCAGCGCGCCACGTCGAGCAGCAGGGCCATGCCGAGCTCGGCGACGCCCTCGGTCAGCACGTCGGGCGTGTTGGTGACCCGCACGCCCTTGCTGCGCGCGGTCTCGAGGTCGACCGCGTCGACCCCGACGCCGTGCACGCCGACGATCTCGAGCTCCGGCAGGGCAGCCAGCGAGATGCCCTTGGTGCCGGCGATGCCGTTGGTCGCGATGCCCTGCACGCCTGGTCCGACACGGGCCAGGAACGCGTGTTTGTCGTGGGCCAGCCAGAGCTTGTGGACGACGTAGTTCTCTTCGAGTTCCGCCGTGGTGCCCGCGTGGACATCGACCATCTCGAGGATTTCGGGCTTGCTCATGCTGCCTCCCGCGCTTGCTTTGCGGCTTGTCTTGTTTCAGCCGAAGCGCCGGGCGTCAACGTCGGTCCGGCATCAGAGATTGCTGCCGGCCAGCAGGGCGCAGACGCGCTCGGTGACCTGAGCCGTGCTGGCGCGGCCGCCCAGGTCCGGCGGCAGCAGGTCGCCGGCGGCCAGCGTCCGCTCGATCGCCGCCATCAGGCGCCGCGCGGCGGCCCGCTCGCCGAGATGATCCAGCATCAGGGAGGCGCTCCAGAACGCGGCGATCGGGTTGGCGATGCCCTTGCCCGTGATGTCGAAGGCCGAGCCGTGGATCGGCTCGAACATCGAGGGGAAGCGCCGCTCCGGGTCGAGGTTGGCGGTCGGCCCGAGGCCGAGCGAGCCGGTCAGCGCGCTCGCGAGGTCGCTCAGGATGTCGGCATGCAGGTTGGTCGCGACGATCACGTCGAGGCTCTTGGGCTTGAGCACCATGCGCGTGGTCATGGCGTCGACCAGCTCCTTGTCGGTCGTGACGTCGGGAAACTCCTTCGCGACCTCGGCGAACACCTCGTCCCACAGCACCATGCCGTGCCGCTGGGCGTTCGACTTGGTGACCAGGGTCAGGTGCCGCCGCGGCCGGCTCTGCGCCAGGCGGAAGGCGAAGCGCATGATCCGCCGGCAGCCGCTGCGGGTGAACACGGCGGCCTCGATGCCGACCTCCTCGGCCAGGCCGCGATGGACGCGGCCGCCGGCGCCGGCATACTCGCCCTCGGTGTTCTCGCGCACTACAACCCAATCGAGTTCGCCCGGCCCGACGCCGCGCAGCGGGCTCGCGACGCCCGGCAGAAGGCGCGCCGGCCGGACGTTGGCGTACTGGTCGAAGCCCTGGCAGATCGCCAGCCGCAGTCCCCACAGCGTGACGTCGTCCGGGATGTCCGGCGCGCCGACCGCGCCGAAATAGATCGCATCGAAGCCGCGCAGCTGGTCGAGCCCGTCGTCCGGCATCATGCGGCCGTGCGCGCGGTACCAGGCCGAGCCCCAGTCGAACGTCGTGAGCTCCAGCTCGAGGCCGGGCGCGCGCGCGGCGAGCGCCCGCAGCACCTCGGCGCCGGCGGCGATCACCTCCTGGCCGATGCCGTCGCCCGGCAGCACGGCGATACGATGGTTGGTCAATGGGCGTCCTCCTCGCTGTTCGGCGGGTCGGCGCGATGGGCCTGTCCGCTCGCCCTAGCCTGGAGTCGGTCGCAGCGGCGGTCAATGACCCCCGGACGCGCCGCTCGCCGGCGCCGCCGGGTACGCCGCGGTCTTGCGCCGCCGCCGGACGGTGGGCTTGACAAGAGCGGCGGGCTGACCTCTAACCCACGGTTTGCCGATCGTGGCGCGGGGCTGGGCCCCGCCGCACCGTCTGCCCGGAGGGCCCTCATGTCTGCGCCGCCTGAAGCCAAGGGTGAGCCGATCACCGATCGACGGCAGCTGGTCGCATTCATCGAGTCCGGCTGCAAGCCCAAGACCGACTGGCGGATCGGCACCGAGCACGAGAAGTTCGGCTACACCCACGACGACCTGCGGCCGCTCGCCTACGAGGGCGAGCGCAGCATCCGGGCGCTGCTGGAGGGCCTCGCGGCCCGCTTCGACTGGCAGATCATCAGCGAGCAGGGCCAACCGATCGCCCTGAGGCGGGGCGGCGCCAACGTCACGCTCGAGCCGGGCGGCCAGTTCGAGCTGTCGGGCGCGCCGGTCGAGACCCTGCACGAGACCTGCTCGGAGGTGCACGAGCACCTCGACCAGGTGCGCAGCGTCGCCGAGCCGCTCGGCATCGGCATGCTCGGGCTGGGCTTCCAGCCGAAGTGGCGGCGCGAGGACATGCCCTGGATGCCCAAGGGCCGCTACCGCATCATGCGCGAATACATGCCGAAGAAGGGCCGCCTCGGCCTCGACATGATGCTGCGCAGCTGTACCATCCAGGTCAATCTCGACTTCGCCTCCGAGGCCGAGATGGTGCAGAAGTTCCGGGTCGGCCTGGCGCTGCAGCCGGTCGTCACGGCGATGTTCGCCAACTCGCCGTTCACCGACGGCAGGCCCAACGGCTTCCTCAGCTATCGCAGCCACGTCTGGACGGACACCGACCCGGACCGCTGCGGCATGCTGCCGTTCGTATTCGAGGATGGCATGGGCTTCGAGCGCTATGTCGACTACGCGCTCGGCGTGCCGATGTACTTCGTCTATCGCGACGGCCGCTACATCGACGCCAGCGGCCAGAGCTTTCGTGATTTTCTCGCCGGCCGGCTGCCGGCGCTGCCGGGCGAGCTGCCGACGCTCAGCGACTGGAACGACCACCTGACGACCCTCTTCCCCGAGGTCCGGCTCAAGCGGTTCCTCGAGATGCGCGGCGCCGACGGCGGGCCCTGGCGTTCGCTCTGCGCCCTGCCGGCGATCTGGGTCGGCCTGCTCTATCACCCGGCGACCCTCGATGCGGTCTGGGACCGGGTCAAGGACTGGACGGTCGAGGAGCTGGAGCAGCTGCGCGCCGAGGTGCCGCGCTCGGGGCTCAGGACGCCGTTTCGCGGCGGCCTGCTGCACGACCTCGCGCGGGAGGTGCTGGAGCTCGCCGCGGCGGGGCTGCAGGCGCGCGCCGAGGAGGACTGGTCGGGCCAGGACGAGCGCCAGTTCCTGACCGCGCTGCGGGCCGTGGTGGAGAGCGGCCGCACCCCGGCGGAGGAAAAGCTCGAGCTGTTCCATGGGCGCTGGCGTGGAAGCGTCGATCCGATCTTTGCCGAGTTCGCGTACTGAGCCGTCGGACGTCGGCACGCCCAGGCGCGGCGAGCCAGCGGGCTGCCGGGCATGCTGAGTGTCGCGAACGTCCTGTTCACGGTGGCCGGCCTGCTGGTGCTGATCAGCATCCTGCAGCCCCTGTCGGCCCGGCTCAACGTGCCGAGCACGGTGCTGCTCGCGGTCGTCGGCGTGCTGATCGGCGTCGGCGCCGCACTCCTGCTGCACAGCTCGGTCACCAATGCGTTCAACGGCCTCGCCGAGCTGATCCTCGACTTCCCGATCAGCTCCGTCGAGTTCCTCTACATCTTCCTGCCGATCCTGCTGTTCGAGGCCGCGCTGATGATCGACGTGCGGCGGATCGCCGAGGACTCGGCGGCGATCCTCATGCTCGCGGTGGTCGCCGTGCTGGTGACAACGGCGGTGGTCGGGCTGGCGCTGGCGCCGCTGGCGCCGGTGCCGCTCGCCGCCTGCTTCCTGTTCGCGTCGATCATCGCCACCACCGACCCGTCGGCGGTGGTCGGCATCTTTCGCGACATCGGCGCCCCGGGCCGGCTGAGCCGCCTGGTCGAGGGCGAGAGCCTGCTGAACGACGCCACCGCGATCGCGATCTTCACGGTGCTGCTCGACTTCCTCATGACGCATCGCGACATCGGCGCGGGCGGCGGCGTGATGATCTTCCTGATCGAGGCCGCCGGCGGGGCGCTCGTCGGCTTCGTCGGCGGGCGGCTGGTGATGTGGATCGTGCCGCTGCTGCGCGATTCGCGCCTGTCCGAGATGACCCTGACGCTGGCGCTGCCCTATCTGGTCTACATCTTCTGCGAGCTCTACACCGAGTTCTCCGGCGTCGTCGCGGTGGTCACGGCGGGGCTCGTCGTCAGCGCCCTGGGGCGCTCGCGGCTGTCGCCCGCGAGCCGCGACTTCCTGCACGAGGTCTGGGCGCAGCTCGCCTTCTGGGCCAGCTCGCTGGTGTTCATCCTCGCCTCGATGCTGGTGCCGCGGCTGCTGATCGGCCTGCAGCTCTACGATCTTTTGCTGATCGCGGTCGCCGCGATCGCGGCGCTGGTCGCCCGCGCTCTGGTGCTGTTCGGGCTGCT
>DASUGG010000106.1:0-10358 GCA_036274135.1 Geminicoccaceae bacterium | reverse complement strand
GCGAGCTTGTCCGGCGTGTCCTGCGCGGTGTGGTAGTAGCGGTAGCGGTAGAACGCGGTGTCGGTCGCCATCAGCGCCCGGTAGCCGCGCCGCCAGAACGGCAAATGATCGCTCCAGGCGATGCCCGGAATCCAGCGGAGCGCCGCGGTGTGCTGCAGCGGGAAATCGGAGCGCTCGCGGAACACCTTCGCGACCTGCAGCATGACGCGGCGCGAGCGCAGGTCCGACACGAGGCCGAGGAAGTCGCCGCGATCGGGATAGAAGAAGCGGAACAGCGGCGGATAGCGCTGGCTGCCCGGCGCGTCGCTGTAATAGCCCAAGGTCTCGAGCGAGACCATGAGCCGGATGTCGTCGCCGCGGCCGCGCGCCGCCTTGGCGTAGACCGCGCTGCCCTGGCGTGCGGTCATGAAGAACGGCGGCTCCTCGTTGACGAACGCGACGAAACGGACCGTGAGCGCCGGCGCCAGCGCCGCGAAGCGGCGTGCGATCTCGAGAAGCGCCGCGACGCCGCTGCCGTTGTCGTTGGCGCCGGGACAGGCGCGCACCGAGTCGTAGTGCGCCCCGAGCAGCAGGATCTCGTGCGGCCGCGTGGCGCCGGTCCGGCTCACCTCGAGATTGGCGCAGCGCACGCCGCGCGCCTCGTATTCCTGCGCGCCGACGTCGTAGCCCTGGGCGCGCCAGGTCGCCTCGATGTAGGCGCGCGCCGCCGCGAGCCCCTCGGGCCGGAACACGTTGCGCTCGCCGATCGTGCCGGCGAGCGTCTCGACATGGCCGCGCAGGCGCTCGGCAAGATCCTCCTCAGGCAATGCGCTCACCGGCCGGCCGCATCCAGGCGGTAGAAGGCGATCGCGTTGTCGCGGAACAGTTTCCGGCGCTCGTCCTCGCCGCAATCGGCGAGCGCCCAGTCGACGATGTCGACCCACTCGCCGTAGCCGTGCGTCAGGCTCGAGACCGGCCAGTCGCTGCCGAACAGCAGGCGCTCGAAGCCGAACCGCTCGGCGGCGTGCCGGATGTAGGGCCGCAGCTGCTCGCGCGTCCAGGCGGCGTGGTCGGCCTCGGTCACCACGCCCGACAGCTTGCACCAGACATTGGGCAGCGCGGCGAGCCGCTCGATGTCGGCGCGCCACGGGTCGAGCCGGCCGTCCCTGATCGCCGGCTTGCCGATGTGGTCGAGGATGAAGCGCACCTCGGGACAGCGCCGGACTAGCTCGATCACGTTGTAGAGCTGATGGTGATAGACGCAGAGGTCGAAGCTCAGGCCGAACTGCGGCAGGAGCTTCACGCCTTCGACGAAGCGCGGCCGCAGGCAGAACTCGGGGTCCGCCTCGCCCTGCAGCAGCCGGCGAATGCCCTTCACGGCGGGCAGCGCCGCGAGCTTCTCGAGATCGGCCTTCACGGCGTCGCCGTGCTCGAGCGGCGCGGCCGCGACCATGCCCATGAGGCGCGGCTCCCCCGCCAGCCCGGCGATCATGCTCGCCTCCTGCTCGTGCTGGCCGGGGTCGGCGCCGACCTCGATCCAGACGATCCCGGCGATCTCGACGGCGCCGCGCGCCGCGTCGAGATCAGGCAGCAGATGCGGCGCTTCGAGCTTCGTGCCGCGCATCCAGCCGTAGCGGATGCGGCCCGGATCATAGAGATGCACGTGGCTGTCGATAATCGCGAAGTCGGGCATGGTGTGAGCCTCGACAGGGGTGGCCGTCCGCGCCGGCCGGCGCTTCCTGGCCTTCGACTGTGGGCCCGTCGGGGCGGCCGGGTCAATTGCGCACGATCGTCGCGGCAAACCGGGGCTGGCCTCGTTCGACCGATCGTGCGAGCATCGCTGCAAACGCCCTCGCGGACAGGCTCGGGAGAGATCATGCTCAGGATCTGGGGTCGCACCAACTCGATCAACGTGCAGAAGGTGATGTGGGCGGTGGGCGAGCTGGGGCTGCCGCACGAGCGGATCGACGCGGGCGGCGCCTTCGGCGGCCTCGACACCGACGCCTACGGCGCACTCAACCCCAACCGCCGGGTGCCCACGATCGAGGACGACGGCGTCGTGGTGTGGGAGTCGAACGCCTGCGTGCGCTATCTCGCCGCCCGCTACGGCGCCGGCAGCCTGTGGCCGGAGGACCCGGCGGTGCGCGCCGGCGCCGACATGTGGATGGACTGGCAGCAGACGACGCTGCTGACGGACATGACCACGGTGTTCTGGGGCCTGGTGCGCACGCCCGAGGCGGACCGCGACCACGCGGCGATCGAGGCCGCGGCCGGGCGCCTCGGCGCGCTCTGGCGGCGCCTGGACGAGCACCTGACGAGGCGGCGCTTCGTCGCCGGCGACAGCTTCACGATGGGCGACATCCCGGTCGGCGCGGCCTGCTATCGCTACTGCCAGCTGCCGATCGAGCGACCGAAGCTCGCGGCGATCGAGGCCTGGTACGGCCGGCTGCAGGAGCGTCCGCCCTACCGCAGCCACATCATGCTGCCGCTGACCTGAGCGGCGCAGAGCGGGCGCAACCGCCGTCTCAAGGAGGAACGCATGCGCTATCGCGCTTTCGGCCGCACCGGGGTGCAGGTCTCGGAGCTGGTGTTCGGCGGCGGCTTCGTCGGCGGCATCCTGATCCATGCGGACGACGACACCAAGCTGCGGGCGCTGCGCCGCGGGCTCGACGGCGGCATGAACTGGATCGACACCGCCCCCTCCTACGGCGACGGCAAGTCCGAAGAGGCGCTCGGTTGGCTGCTGCAGGAGGTCGATTCCAAGCCTCATCTCTCGACCAAGGTCGGGCTCGATCTCAGCCGCGCCGACCTGCCCGGCCAGATCGAGGCAAGCCTGGAGCAGAGCCTGAGGCGCCTGCGGCGCGACTCGGTCGACCTGTTCCAGCTGCACAATCCGATCGGGCCCGAGCCTGCCGGGCGCACGATCGGCGTACAGCAGGTCCTTGGCGCGAACGGCGTGGCCGCGACCTTCGAGCGCCTGCGCGATCATGGCCTGTTCCGCTTCACCGGCATCACCGCGCTCGGCGATGCGGTGGCGCTTCGCGACGTGATCGCCAGCGGCCGCTTCGATTCCGCCCAAGTCTACTATAACCTGCTGAATCCCAGCGCCGGCCAGCACGTGCCCGCGGCGTGGGCCGAGCCGAACTTCGCGGACGTGCTCGCGGCCTGCCGCGAGCACGGCGTCGCGACGATGAACATCCGCGTGCTGGCGGCCGGCGTGATCGCGACCGACATGCGCCACGGCCGCGAGATGCCGATCGTCCAGGGCTTCGACATGCGCGCCGAGGAGGCGCGGGTGCGCGCCGTGTTCGCAAAGCTCGGCGACCGCCACGGCACGCGGGCGCAGACGGCGATCCGCTTCGCCCTGGCCAACCCCGATCTGTCCTGCGTCGTGGTCGGCTTCGCCGAGATCGCGCATATCGAGGAGGCGCTGGCCGGGGCTGAGATGGGGCCATTGCCGGCGGAGGCGCTTGCGGCGCTGCGCGAGGTCTATGCGGCCCCCCTGCCCTGACCCGCATCCGACATCCGGGAGGCAGACGTTGCGAATCGAATCCGTCGAGACGATCCTTGCCAGCCTGCCGCTGCCGGGCCTGGCCTGGGGCGACACCATCCATCACGTCACCCACATCGAGATCCTGCTCGCCGACGTGCGCACCGACACGGGCCTCGTGGGCACCGGCTTCAGCTACACCTCGGGCGTCGGCGGCACGAGCCTCAAGGGGCTCCTGGACAAGGACCTGGCGCCACTCGTTGTCGGCGAGGAGGTCTCGCCGCGCGGCCTCTGGCACCGCTGCTGGCACCACGTGCACGACATGGGCGGCGGCGGCGTCTCGACGACCGCGCTCGCAGCACTCGACATCGCGCTCTGGGACCTCGTCGCGAAGGAGGTGGGAAAGCCACTCGTCGCGGTGCTGGGCGGCCCGTGCCGCGAGCGCATCCTCGCCTATGCCAGCGGCATCAATCTGAACCGCCCGCAGGACGAACTCGTCGAGCAGGTCAAAGGCTGGAAGGCGCAAGGCTTCAAGGCCTACAAGATCAAGGTCGGCAAGCCCGATATCGGGGAGGACGTCGAGCGCCTTAGCCGGGTGCGCGAGATCGTCGGCGCGCGGCCGCTGATGGTCGACGCCAACCAGGGCTGGGACGTCGCGCATGCCACGCGCGCGATCAACGCGATGGCGCCGCTCGACCCGCACTGGGTCGAGGAGCCGCTGCTCTGCGACGACGTCGAGGGACATGCGCGCCTGCGGGCGCTGGTGCGGGCGCCGATCGCGATCGGCGAGAACGTCTATACGCTGCAGCAGTTCAACCATTTCCTCGCACGCGGCGCCTGCGACTTCGTGCAGGCGGACGTCGTGCGGGTCGGCGGCATCACGCCCTATCTCGACGTCGCGGCGCTCGCCCGCGCCTGGAACGTGCCGCTGGCGCCGCACTTCATGATGGAGATCACCGGCCAGGTGCTCTGCGCCCTGCCGAACGCCCACATCCTGGAGAGCATCGACGGCGGGTCGCTCACCGACCTGAAGGCGCTCGAGGAGCCGATCCGGATCGAGGACGGCTGGTTCACCCCGCCGGCCGGCAGGATCGGCCACGGCATCGCGTTCGACCGGGCCTATCTGAAGGCGCACGAGGTCAGCTGAGGGTGGCCAGCGCCCGGAAGCGGCCCGTGGCGTCGCGCAGGTAGTCGGCGGGCGTCACGCCCGCCATGGCGCGGAACTCGCCGGATCAGATGCGCCTGGTCGGCATAGCCGGCCCAGTCGCCCATCCGGTACGGGCGCCCAGCCTGCGCATCGGCGTCGATCGAGCGCCGCGCGCCGACAAAGCGAAGGATACGGCCGACGGTCTTCGGCCCGGCGCCGACCTCGATCGCGAAGCGATGCGCCAAATGATTGCGGCTCCAGCCGATCTCGCCCGCGAGCCCGCCCACGCGGACCCGACCGACCGTCGTCGCGAGCCGGCGCCAGGCCCAGGCGACCGGCGACGACGGCCGGCGCCGCGGCGACGCCCCGGCGCGGCACGATCGGGCTCGCGACCTTGCGATTGTCGATCGACCAGCCCGCATGCACCTGATGGCCCGAGTAGCGGACCACGTCGCCGCAAGGTCCTACGGGCGCGCCTGCGCCAGCTCCCAGCGTCCCTGCGGACAGCGCTTCAGGCGGTGCATGCGTGCCTCCGTCACCAGCGAGCCGAAGCGATCCTGGCGCATCACTCCTGATCGAGTAGCCGGTAGCCGTCGGCGGCCTGGGTCCACGACGGAATGCCACGGTCGCGCTCGAACTTCTTGATCGCCGCCGCCTCGACCTCGTCGCGCTTGCGGCAGCCGCTCACATGCACGACTGCCATCGGCACGTTGCGGGCGTGGCGGGCGCCGCTGCCGGTCATTGTCCTGTAGAACACCACCCGCTGCGGCCTGGTCTGGTCGTCCCAGCCGGAAAGATCGTCGAGCGACACGATGCCGACCAGCCGCTGCTTGCCGTCGAGCACCGGGATGCGGCGCACCTGATATTCGATCATCAGCTGCCCTACCTCCTCGGCCGACTGATCCTCGAGGCAGACCAGAAGCTCGGCCGACATCACGTCGCGAACGGTGCATTGGTGACAGTCGGCGCCATCGGAGACGCAGCGCACGACGATGTCGCGATCGGTGATCATGCCGAGCAGCTGGTCGCCCTCGCCGACCGGCAGGGAGCCGACATTGGCGTCGCGCATCTTCCTTGCCGCCGCGACCACCGAGGTCCCCGGCGTGACCACGTGCACCGGACTGGTCATCACATCCTTGACGCGCATCGGGCTCTCCGCGGTCTCTGAACGGGCACATCCTTAAGGTAACGCGGCGTGGCCGCGAGGCTATCCCCGGCCGCGCGCCCAGCGCGTTCGTCGCAGCTGCGGATCGTACGGCCAACGAAAGCGGGGGCGTGCCAAGGGATCATACCGCGTCGATCGGCGTCTCGCCGCGCACCTTCGCGAACAGCGCGATCAGGTCGGCGACCTCGAGACCGGCGCGCTCCGGGCCAGCAAGGTCGAAGCAGATTCGGCCGTCGTGCAGCATGATCGTGCGCTCGCCGCAGTCCAGCGCCTGGCGCATGCTGTGGGTCACCATCAAGGTCGTCAGCCGCTGCTCGGCGACGATATCGCGGGTGAGATCGAGCACGAAGTCAGCGGTCTTCGGATCGAGCGCCGCGGTGTGCTCGTCGAGCAGCAGGATCTTCATCGGCGCGAGGGTGGCCATCACCAGGCTCACGACCTGGCGCTGGCCGCCGGACAGAAGGCCCATGCGATCGCCGAGCCGGCGCTCTAGCCCGAGCCCGAGCGTCGCGAGGCGGGCGCGGAACCGCTCGCGCAGCTCGCGGCTCAGCGCCGCACCGAGCCCGCGCCGGCGGCCCCGTGCCGCCGCCAGCGCCAGGTTCTCCTCGACTGACAGCTCCTCGCAGCTGCCGGCCAGCGGATCCTGGAAGACGCGCGCCATCAGCGCCGCGCGCGCCGGCGCGCTCCAGCCGGTCACGTCCCGGCCGTCGACCTCGATGCGGCCGGCGGCGAGGCGGATGTTACCTGTGAGGGCGTTGAGCAGCGTCGACTTGCCGGCGCCGTTGCTGCCGATCACCGTGACGAACTGGCCGGCCGGCAGGGCGAGGTCGACGCCGCAGAGCGCCCTCGTCTCGAGCACCGTGCCGGGCGCGAAGACCACGCTGAGGCCGCTGATCCGGATCACCCCGCGCGCCTCACCAGCAGCGCCTTCAGCGGGTTGCGCGCGCTCGGCAGGATGAGCGCGAGACCGACCAGCAGGGCGGTCACCAGGTTCAGATCCGACGCGGTGAGGCCGAGCAGGTCGCTGTTCAGGGCGAGCGCCACGGCGAGGCGGTAGAGGATCGAGCCGAGCAGGCAGGCGAGCACCACGAGACCGAGGCGCCGCGCCGGCAGGATGGTCTCGCCGACGATCACCGCGGCAAGGCCGACCACGATGGTGCCGGTGCCGAGGCTGATGTCGGCGAAGCCCGCCATCTGCGCGAACAGCGCGCCGGCGAGCGCCACCAGCGCGTTGCTGACCGCCATGCCGACCAGGATCGCCGCGCCGGTGCGCACGCCCTGCGCCTGCGCCACGCGCGGGTTGGCCCCCGTGGCGCGCATGGCGAGGCCGTAGTCGCTGGCGAGGAAGCGGATCAGCAGCAGCGCCGCGACCAGCGCCACGACGCCCGCCACCAGCACCTTGAGCAGCGGCGCCCAGATGCCCAGGGGCGCCAGCGGCGTCAGCACGGACTCCTCGGTCAGCAGCGCGATGTTCGGCCGGCCCATGATGCGAAGGTTGACCGAGAACAGCGCGATCATCGTGAGGATGCTGGCGAGCAGGTGGAGGATGCCGAAGCGCACGTTCAGCACGGCCGTGACCAGCCCCGCGAGCGCGCCCGCCGCCATCGCCATCAGCGTGCCGAGATAGGGGTCGACGCCGGCGACGATGGCGCTCGCCACGACCGCGGCCCCGAGCGGAAAGCTGCCGTCGACCGTCAGGTCCGGAAAGCTCAGCACCCGGAACGACAGGAAGACGCCGAGCGCCACGAGGCCGTAGATCAGGCCGAGCTCGAGCGCGCCGAGGAACGCGACCTGGCTCATGCGCCGGCGGACCTTCCGGCGCTACTCGACCACGGTCTTGGCGCGCGCGATCACCGCCTCCGGCAGGCTCACGCCCATGCGCTCGGCGGCGCCGGGATTGACGTACAGCTCGGTGGTCTCGACGCCCTGCACCGGGATCGAGCCGGGCGCCTCGCCGGCCAGCACGCGGGCGACGATCTTCCCGGTCTGGATGCCGACGTCGTAGTAGTTGAAGCCGAGCGCGGCGATGGCACCCCGCGGCACCGAGTCGGTGTCGCCGGCATAGACCGGCAGCTGGTTGTCGATGCCGACGCCGACGATCGCCTCCAGCGCCGTGACGACCGTGTTGTCGGTCGGCACGTAGATGGCGTCGACCTTGCCGACCAGGCTCTGCGCCGCCGCCTGGACGTCGGACGAGCGGGGCGCTGCCGCCTCGACGATCGCAATGCCGCGCGCCGGCGCCTCCTGCCGCAGGAGGTCCAGCAGGGTCACGGAATTGGCCTCGCCGGGGTTGTAGATCACGCCGAGGTTCGCGACGTCGGGCGTGATCTCCTTGACGAGATCGAGATGCGCGCCGATCGGCGACAGGTCGGTCATGCCGGTGATGTTGCCGCCCGGATGCTCGAGCGAGGACACGAGCTTGGCGCCGAGAGGGTCGGTGACGGCGGTGAACACGATCGGGATGTCCTTGGTCGCCGCGGCCACGGCCTGGGCCGACGGCGTCGAGATCGGCACGATCACGTCCGGCGCCTCGCCGACGAACTTCTGGGCGATCTGCGCCGCGGTCGCCGGGTTGCCCTGGGCGCTCTCGAACTGGAAGTCGAGGTTGTCGCCGACCCGGTAACCCTGCGCCGCCAGCTCGTCCCGCACGCCCTCGCGCGCCGCGTCGAGCGCCGGATGCTCGACGATCGCGGTCACCGCGACGGTCACGTCGGCGGCCGCGGCCGCGCTCGCAGCGCCGAGGCCCAGGGCCAGAGCAACCGGCAGCCCCATGGTGAACAGCCTGGACATGCATGCCTCCTTGGTGTCGGTCACGCCGATCGGCCTGACCATACCGCCGCCGGCACGACCGTGCCATGGGCGGCGGAGGCCGCCCTCAGACGAGCAGGGCCAGCGCCAGCGGCATGCTGAGCGCGGCGAGGATCGTGGTGATCGTGATCAGGCCGGCCATCAGCGGCGCGTCGCCGCCGAGCTGGCGCGCCAGCACGTAGGAGGACGCCGAGATCGGCGCCGCCGTGAACAGCACGGCCGTCGCCGCTGCGATGCCCTCGACGCCGAAGAGACGGCAGCACCCCCAAGTGGCGACTGGCATGACCACGAGCTTGAGCGCGCTCGCCGCCACCACCGCCGGCGGATTGCGGCCGAGCCGTCCGAGATCGAGGCCGGCGCCGACGCACAGGAGGCCCAGCGTCAGTGCGGCGCGGCCGAGAATCTCGAGCATGGCGCCGGCCAGATCGAGCAGGCCGATCTCCAGCGTGTTCAGCGCGAAGCCGGCGACGCAGGCGAGGATCAGCGGATTCATCGCGAGCAAGGCGAGGAGGTCGCGCAGCCGCATCGCCCGGCCGCGATGGGTTACCAGCACGATCACGGACAGCACGTTGACCAGCGTCACCACCACGAACACGACGATGCCCATCACCTCGAGGCCGGCCGCGCCGTAGAGCGCGCCCGCGCCGGCAAGTCCGACATAGGTGTTGTTGCGGATCGCGCCCTGGAACACCGAGGTGAAGCTCGCGCCGTCGAGGCCGAGCCGGCCGCGCAGCGCGAAGGCGAGCGCCGCGGTCAGGGCGATCGCCAGGACCAGGGCCGCCGCGATCGGCAGCGTCCGGACGCCGCTGAGATCCGAGCTCGCCGTCGTGAGCAGGAGCAGCGCCGGGAACAGGATCCAGTAGACCAGCCGCTCGGCGCCAGGCCAGAACGCGGCGCCCGGGAAGCCGCGGACGCGCAGCAGCCAGCCCAGCGCGATGAGGAGAAAGACCGGCGCGAGCGCGCCGAAGGCCGTCAGCATGCGCGCTCAGGGGGCAAGGGCGGCGTCTGAGCCTAGGACTTCGCCTGGCGGGCGCGCCATTCCGCGAAGGTCTGGCGTGGCAGCTCGAAGCGGTCGTGGCTGCGCACGTAGCCGCCGCCGAACAGGCGGCCGATCGGCGCATAGCCCGGCGCGATCCGCAGGCTGTCCGGATCGACGATGCCCTCGCGCACGTGCAGCCACAGCACCTCGCCCAGCACGATGTAGCGCTCGCGGCCGGGCTGCAGCGTCATCATCCGCCGGCATTCGAGATGCACGGGCGCCCGCGCGATGCGCGCGGCGCGGACGCGCTCGGACGGCAACAGCTCGAGCGCGGCGATCTCGATCTCGCTGATCTCGGGCGGGAAGTCGACGGCGCAGAGATTCATCGCCTCGGCGAGCGGCTCGTCGACCAGGTTGACGACGAACTCGCCGGTCTCGAGGATGTTGTTGGTGGTATCCTTGACACCTCCGGAGGCCGCGACGCCGAGGCCGAGCACCACGAGTGGCGGCTCCTCGGCCATCACGTTGAAGAAGCTGAAGGGCGCGGCGTTGTCGTGGCCCTCGGGTGAGCGGCTGGTGACCAGCGCGATCGGACGCGGGATGACGAGGCCGCCCAGCAGCTTATAGCGGTCGCGCGGCGCCAGCGCCTGGAAATCGAAGTCCATCAGGAATCTCGCCTTGCTACCAGCCGTCCGCCGGCGAGCTGGCGCTCGGCGAACAGACCGACGAAGAAGGCATAAGTCTCGTCCCACCTCCTGAAGTGATCGGCGCCGAACCGCGCGACGGTCGT
>DASUGG010000105.1:0-15714 GCA_036274135.1 Geminicoccaceae bacterium | reverse complement strand
CGGCACGCCTGAGGAGATCGCCGCGCTCGCGGTCTATCTCGCCGCCGACGAAAGCGCCTACGTCACCGGCCAGGTGATGATCATCGACGGCGGCATCACGATCTGAGCGCCCCGCGGGCCGGGCGGAGTCCCCGACCGCTGCCGCCCCGCCGTTGCGTTGTTCGGCGGCGGTCTTCCCGAAGCGCCTCAGGCCCGCTTCGATGCCTCACTTGGTGCCGTAGAGGCGATCGCCGGCGTCGCCCAGGCCCGGCACGATGTAGCCGTGGTCGTTGAGGCGCAGGTCGATCGCCGCGGTGAACACCGGGACGTCGGGATGGACCTCGCGGAACTGCGCGATGCCCTCCGGCGCCGCCAGCAGACACACGAACTTGATCTGCTGCGCGCCGTCCTCCTTGAGCCTGGTGACCGCGGCCACGGCGGAGTTGCCGGTCGCAAGCATCGGATCGACCACGATCACGAGCCGCTCCTGCAGGTCCTCCGGCACCTTGTAATAGTATTCGATCGCGGTCAGCGTCTCCGGCTCGCGATAGATGCCGATATGGCCGACGCGCGCCGAGGGCACGAGATCCAGCATCCCCTGCAGCAGGCCGTCGCCGGCGCGCAGGATCGAGACGAAGCAGAGCTTCTTGCCGGCCAGCGTCGGCGCGACCATCTCGGCGATCGGTGTCTCGATCGGCATCGTGGTCAGCGGCAGATCGCGCGTCACCTCGTAGGCGAGCAGGGTCGCGACCTCGCGCGACAGCTGGCGGAACTTGACCGTGGTGGTCTCGCGCCGGCGCATCACGGACAGCTTGTGCTGCACCAGGGGATGGTCGACGACGGTGACGTTGGATGAGCCTGCCATCGTTATGGTCCTCGATTGCCGGCGCGCGGCCGGATCACGTCGCGTCCCGGATCACGTCGCCTTGCCTGCCCGCGCTCGTGCCGGGCGGCGGCGCCTGCCCCGACGATGACCGCGCATCGGCGAGGAAGTTCACGAGGTCGGCGACCAGGCCGTCGAAGTCCGGATTGTAGGTGAGGCGGCGCATCACATGCGCGTGCAGGTTCGCCTGGCTGATTTCGCCGTAGCGCACGTCCGAGTTGGCCGCGGTCTTGGCGGGATCGGAGCAGAAGAACCAGCTCGGCGCGTCCTTTTCCCAATAATAGTGCAGACAGCTGCGGTATCCGCTGTCGCGGCCGTAGCGCGGGTTGCTCGGCGCGATCGGCAGGCCGATATGGGAGAGGTCCAGCACGCCGCGGGTCGCGGGGATCGACCGCTCGGTGACGAAGCGGCAGGAGGCGGCGCCGGGCGCCGTCGTGTACCAGAGCATCCGCCGCGGGCCGGCGAGGCTGCTGCAGAACCACTGCCGGGCCGCCTGCGGGTCGACGCTCACATCGTCCTCGCCGATCGCCAGGAACACCGGAAGATCCAAGCTGCCCTCCTGCCCGGCGAGACCAAGGACCACGCGGTCGGCCTGGCGGCGCGCGTTGCTCGGCAGGGATTCATAGCGCACCGGATCCTTGTCGGCAAAGACCTGCGGCCAGGCGCCCTGGGTCCCGAGCCAGCCGCCGCTCGGCGCCAGCGCGTACAGCAGCCGCTGCGCCTGCACCTCGAAGCGCGGTGCCGGCTCGGCCATGGCCGGCGCCAGCAGCACGAGCGCGGCGACCGGCACGGCGCTCGGCTGGTCGGACTGGAGGTAGTCGAGCGCGAGCGTGCCGCCGGTACCGAATCCGATCAGCGTGACGTCGCTGGCGTCGCCGGCCAGACTCGCGACGCCGAGGCGCACGGCCTCCTGCCAGTCGCGATAGTCCACGTCCAGGAGGTCGCCCGGCACGCCGCCGTGCCCAGGCAGCAGGATCGCGCGCACCAGATAGCACGCCCGCGCCAGGCGCTCGCCGAGATCGCGCAGCATATAGGGCGTCTCGCCGAGATCGTGGATCAGCAGCGCGGCGTGCACCTCGTCTTTTCTGCGCGCGCAACTGCCCTGCGGCGGCAGCTCGTACGGGCCGCGGTCCTCGACGACGCTCGGCGCGAGCGGATTGCCGGCGACCTGGTTGGCCGCCGCGACGTATTGGCGCGCCGCGAGGATGTAGCCCTCGAAGTCAGGCGTCGGCAGCGGCGTCGCGAGCCGCGACGGCTGATGCCGCTTGCCGAGTTCGGCCGTCGGCGCACAAGCAACGAGCAGCGCGGCGATGCCGAGCCAGATCCACCGCATCAGATGGGATCGCACGAAATCTCAACCCAGAGGATCCAAGTCGCGGCGGTTATCGCCTATACCGCGCGCAAATGCCAGAGGCTCGCGAAGCACGGGCGCCCAGACCGTCCTGCCGACGCCTCGCCACCGCGCCCTACTGCTTCTGACGGTTCGCCTCGTAGATCGGCATCACCTCCGGCAGCAGGTTCTGCAGGTTCTGGATGCGCGAGCCGGGCGCCGGATGCGTCGAGAGGAACTCCGGCGGCCGTTCGCCGCCGAAGCTCTCGAAGTTTTGCCACAGTGCAATGGCCTCGCGCGGGTCGTAGCCGGCCTCCGCCATGTAGACGAGGCCGATGTGGTCGGCCTCGGCCTCCTGCGTGCGCGAGTAAGGCAGGGTGACGACCAGGGTCGCGGCCTGAGCGGCGAGCGTGGCCGTGGTCTGATCGGTCGCGATGCCGAGGCCAGCGAGGCCCGCCTGCATCAGCACCTGCTGCGACATGCGCTCGGCGCCGTGCCGGGCGATGGCATGCGCCACCTCGTGGCCGATCACCGCCGCGAGCTGGGCGTCGTTCTTGGCGACCTGGAACAGCCCGGTGTTCACCCCGACCTTGCCGCCCGGCAGCGCGAACGCATTCGGCTCGTCGTTCTCGATCACGGTGAACTGCCAGTCCCATTCGGGATGCGGGCTGACGGCGGCGATCCGCCGACCCACCTCCTGCACGCGCCGGTTCAGGTCCGGATCGTTGGAGATACTGCTTTCGGACAGGATCTGCTGATAGGCCTCGAGACCGAGCTGCGCATCCTGCGACTCGGGCAGCACGATCAATTGGTTGCGTCCGGTGATCGGCGCCGCCTGACAGCCCGCCAGCATGGCCATCAGGAGTCCGGTCGCGATCGTCGTGCGAAGCCTCATGCCGTTGCGAACCCAGCTGTTGCGGCGCTACCGCCGTCGGCCTCGCGCCCGGCGGCTCCCTGTCAGTCTAAGCACGTTGCCGCGGGCCCGCAACGCGTGCCTGTCCGGGGGGCCGCGGCCGTCAGCCCCTTCGGGTCGGCGAGGTCCTGCCGGCGGGTCTCGCGCCCGGTCTCCTGGCGCCGCGCCCAGCTTTGCCGCCTGACTTCTTGCCGGCAGCGGCCTTCTTTGCCGCCTTCCCGGAGGCGCCGGCCTGCCTCGCCGCGGCTTTCCTGGCGGGAGCGGCCTTCTTCCCGGATGCGCGTCCGACCTTCTCGGCGGCGCGCGGCCGTTGCGCGCTCTCGGCGGCGGCCTTGGCGCCGGACACCTCCACGAGACGGCCGCTCCTGACGTCGTAGACGTAGCCGTAGATCGGAATGCCCTCGGGCACCAGAGGATGCGTGCGGATGCGACGGATGTCGGTGAGCACGGCTGCGGCGGGATCCTTGAAGGTCAACCAGTCGATGAACTCGCCTTCGCTGGAGCCCGGCCCCTTGCCGGTATCGCGCCAGCCGTCGGGGCCGAGGGTGGCGCCCTCGAGGCTGTTGGCGAGTAGCGCGCGCATGATCTCGTTGGTGAACAAGCCCATGCCGCAGTCGGTGTGGTGGATCACGAACCACTCGCGGGTGCCGAGCAGCTTGTACGAGATGACGAGCGAGCGGATCGCGTCGTCGCTGGCGCGGCCGCCGGCATTGCGGATCACGTGAGCGTCGCCCTCGGCCAGCCCCGCGAGCTTGGCCGGGTCGATGCGGGCGTCCATGCAGGTCAGGATGGCGAAGCGCCGCGCGGGCGGGATCTGCAGCTCCGCCTTGGCGCCGAAGTCCTTCGCGTAAGCGGCGTTGGCCGCCAGTACCTCGTTGAGGATTCGACTCATATCGCTGCCTCCCCCGATCTTGCGCCAGCGCGTCGAATATGGTCGTGCTCAACCTAAAGGAACAAACCGGGCGGTCATAGAGCAAAGTCGACGCGCCGGCGGCCCGTCGAGGGTCCCCCGCATGCGGCGGCTTAGAGGTTTTCGCCAACGACGAGAATGTATAGGTTGAGCCGGTCCCCCGACTCGGAAGCGGCATTGTGAAGTTTTTCATCGCCCGACCCATTTTCGCCTCGGCCATCGCGCTGATCATCGTCCTGGCCGGCGGGGTCTCGATGCTCACCCTGCCGATCGCGCAGTTTCCGCCGCTTGTGCCGCCGCAGGTCAACGTCTCCGCCCAGTACATCGGCGCCAGCGCCGAGGTGGTCGAGAACTCGGTGACCATTCCGATCGAGGAGCAGCTGAACGGCGCCGAGGGCATGATCTACATGGCCTCGAACAGCACCAACAACGGCAACTCGATCATCACGGTGACGTTCGACGCCGACTACGATCAGGACATCGCCCAGATGGAGCTCCTGAGCCGCACCAACCAGGCGCTCTCCCAGCTGCCGCCGGAGGTGCAGCAGGTCGGGGTGAGCGTCCAGAAGAGCTCGTCGAGCCTGCTGCTGGCCGTGAACCTGGTCTCGCCGAACGGCACCTATGACGAGCGCTTCCTGCAGAACTATGCCGAGATCCACGTGCTCGACCCGCTCGCGCGGATTCCCGGCGTCGCCCAGGTCGTCGACTTCGGTCTGAGCGAATACGCGATGCGGATCTGGCTCGATCCGGACAAGCTCGCCAATCTCGGCATGACCGCGACCGATGTCGTCGATGCGATCGGGCAGCAGAATCAGCAGGCGGCCGCCGGCGCGCTCGGGCTGCCGCCGGCGCCCGCCGGCCAAGCCTTCACCTACCAGCTCAACACCCTCGGCCGGCTCGAGCAGGTCGAGCAGTTCGAGGACATCGTGATCCGCGCCCTGCCCAACGGCTCGGTTGTGCGCATCAAGGACGTCGGCAGGGTCGAGCTCGGCGCCGACGACTACAGCTGGTCGACCACGTCGAACAACCAGCCGACCGGCAATCTCGGCGTCTTCCAGCTGGCTGACGCCAACGGCCTGGAGATCGCCAAGGAGGTCGAGGCGACCATGCGCCGCCTCGAGCAGCATTTCCCCGAAGATCTCGAATGGACGATCATCTACGACACCACGATGTTCGTGCGGGCCTCGATTACCGAGGTCATCAAGACGATGCTGCAGGCGGTGGGGCTGGTGCTGCTGGTCATCTTCATCTTCCTGCAGAACTGGCGCAGCACGCTGATCCCGACCATCGCCGTGCCGGTCTCGCTGATCGGCGCCTTTGCGGCGATGGCGGCGTTCGGCTTCACCATCAATACCCTGAGCCTGCTCGGCCTGGTCGTCGCCGTCGCGCTGGTCGTCGACGACGCCATCGTCGTCGTGGAGAACGTCAACCGCCGCCTGGACGAAGGCGGCAAGGACCTGACCGAGATCGCCGAGCTGGCGATGACCGACGTGCGCGGCCCGATCATCGCCACCACCCTGGTGCTGATGGCGGTGTTCGTGCCCGTGGCGTTCATCCCCGGGCTGACCGGGCAGCTCTACAACCAGTTCGCCCTGACCATCGCCATCGCCGTCGGGTTGTCCGGCTTCAACTCGCTGACATTGAGCCCGGCGCTCTGCGCCACTCTGCTGCGTCCGACCTCCGGCGGCAGGCGCAACGTCCTGTTCCGTGCCTTCAATGCCGGCTTCGCCAAGCTCACGGACTCTTATGTCGCGAGCATCAGGATCTGCGCGCGGTTCTGGTATCTGATGCTGCTCGCCTTCGCCGCGCTCTGCGCGCTGGCGGCGTACCTGTTCCTCTCGATTCCGCAGGGCTTCGTGCCCGACGAGGACCAGGGCTATGTGATGACCCTCATCAACCTGCCGGACGCGGCGACGATCAGCCGCACCGAGGACATCGTCACGCAGGTCAACGAAGCCTCGCTCGGCACGCCCGGCGTATCGGCGACGGTGGCGGTGGCGGGCTACAACATCGTCGACGCCATCCAGCAGCCCAACGCCGGAATCGTCTTCGTCGTGCTGAAGCCGTGGGACGAGCGCTCCACGCCCGAGACGTCGGCGACCGGCATTCTCGCCGCGCTGCAGAAGAAATACGACCAGATCGAGGGCGCCAGCGTGATCGCCGCGAACGCGCCGCCGATCATGGGGCTGAGCGCAACCGGCGGCTTCAATTTCGAGCTGCAGGACCTGAACGATGCCGGCATCCCGGCCCTCGCCGCCGCGACCCGCAACCTGGTCGAGCAGGCCAGTCGGCGGCCGGAGCTGGCCAACGTCTACACGACCTTCAATCCCGACGTGCCGCAGCGCTACATCAACCTCGATCGCGTCAAGGCGATGACCCGTGGCGTCTCGATCGACGACATCTTCAACACGCTGCAGATCAATCTCGGCTCGCTGTACGTCAACCAGTTCAACAAGTACGGCCGGGTCTACCGGGTCTACGTCCAGGCGGAGCGCGACGCCCGTGCCGACGAAGCCGATGTCGGACGCCTGCAGGTGCGCAACAAGGACGGTCAGATGATCTATCTGAACGCCTTCATCGACGTCGAGCCGACCGTCGGGCCCTACAGCATCCAGCACTACGACATGTACCGCTCGGCCGAGATCAACGGCAGCCCGGCGCCCGGCTATAGCTCGGGACAGGCGGTGCAGGCGATGGAGGAGCTGGCGGCGACGGTGCTGCCCGCGGGCTTCGGCTACCAGTGGACCGATGTCGTGTACCAGCAGAAGCAGGCGGGCAACCTGGCGCCGCTGATCTTCGCGCTCTCCATGGTCGTGGTGTTCCTGGTGCTGGCGGCGCTGTACGAGAGCTGGGTGATGCCGGTGATCATCCTCCTGGCGATTCCGCTCGGTCTGCTCGGCGCGGTCGGCGCCCTGACCCTGCGTGGCCTCGATCTCGACGTCTACGGCCAGATCGGGCTCGTGATGCTGATCGGCCTGGTCGCCAAGAACTCGATCCTGATCGTCGAGTTCGCGCGCGACGAGCGCAGGCGAGGAGCCGGCATCCTGGAGGCGGCGACGACCGCCGCCCGCATCCGCCTGCGGCCGATCCTGATGACGGCGCTGGCGTTCGTGATCGGGCTGCTGCCGCTGGTCTTCGCGACCGGCGCCGGCGCCAATGCCAGGCGCTCGCTCGGTACCATGGTGGTCGGCGGCCTTTTCCTGGCCACCGTCCTGATCGTCATGGTACCGATCTTCTACTACGTCATCGAGCGGCTGCGGGAGCGTCGCGTGGCGGCGCCGGCGAAATCCGGCGTCGCGCGCCAGCCTGCCGAGTGACGTCGCCGCGGCAGCCTTGGCAGCGCGCCGGAAGGAGTGCGATGACGCGATCGATCAGAGCCGGCGGCTGGGCACGCTTTTGCGGCTGCGCGCTGCTGCTCTCCCTGACCGGCTGCGACGAACAGGCGGCATCCCGCACGGCGCCGGCCCCGCCGCAGGTCACGGTGGCCGAAGTCACGCAGGGCCCGGTGCCGATCGTGATGCGCTTCAGCGGCACGGTGCAGGCGGTTAAGACCGTGCAGATCATCCCGCGGGTCTCGGGCTACATCGAGAAGCGCTCGTTCGTCGAGGGCGCCGAGGTCAAGACCGGCGATTCGCTCTACGAGATCGATCCGCGGCCGTTCCAGGCGACGCTGGATCAGCTGAAGGCGCAGCTCGCCGTCAACCAGGCGAACCTCGCCTACTGGACCGGCGAAGCGAAACGCTACGGCGACGCGGTGAAGTCCGGCGCGGTGTCGACGCAGCAGTACGAGGAAGCGGTCACCAAGCAGCAGGAAGCACAGGCGAGCGTCGAGCAGACCCAGGCCGAGATCGTCAACGCCCAGCTCAATCTGAGCTTCACCGACATCACCGCGCCGTTCGACGGCCGCATCCAGCAGACCCGCATGTACGAGGGCGATCTGGTCGACGCCTATCAGGATACGCTGACGACCCTGGTGCAGATCGATCCGGTGTACGTGATCTTCAACGTCACCCGGCGGGAGCTGTTCGAGATCCAGGCCATGCAGGTGCAGGGACTGGTGGGCAAGCTCGAGGACAGCGCCACGATCGAGCTGACGCTGCCCGACGGCGGCGCCTATGGCCAGAAGGGCAAGCTCGACTTCATCAGCAGCCAGATCGATACGACGACCGACACCTTGACGTTTCGCGCGGTCATCGCGAACGCCTTCTCGCACAGCAGCGAGGGCGACCTGGTGCCCGGCCAGTACGTGCCGGTGCGCATGATCCTGGGCGAACGCCCGGATGCGTTGCTGGTGCCCAAGCCCGCCCTGCTCGAGAACCAGGCGGGCCAGCAGGTCTACGTCGTCGACAAGGACCACAAGGTGGTCAGCCGCACGGTCGAGGTCGGCCAGCCCTACGAGGACTTCTGGGTGATCAGCAGCGGCCTCGATCAGGGTGAGAAGGTGATCGTCGAGGGCCTGCAGAAGGTGCGCCCGGGCAGGGTGGTCGACCCCGTGTCGGCGCCAGCAGCGCAAAGCCCACCCAGCACTTGAGGATATCACAACAGGGTAGGGACATGGCCGCTCGATCCACATTTCGCGCTCTCAGGCCGAGGCTGGGCCTGCCACTCGCCGCGGCGCTCTCGCTGCTCGGCTGCGACAGCGTCGATTCCGCCGCCGAGCACACCATCGCCCAGGAGCGCATGGCCCGCCCGGCCGCGATCGTCGTGCAGCCGTTCGCGCTCTCGCCGGATGCGGTCGCGCCGTCCGGCGCCGCCGCCGCGGGCGCATCGAACAACGAGGCCGAGCAGGCGGCGCAGAAGTTCCGAGCGTCGCTTGCCGACCATCTGGTCACGGCGATCCGCGCCATGGGGCTGCCGGCGGTGAGCGCCGATGCGCCGCTGCCGCCGGCGGGCAATGTCGTGAGCCTCGAGGGCACCTTCACCTCCGTGCCGGGCGACGACTCGGCCGAGCCGGCGATCGTGACCCTCGCCGACAGCTGGCCGGACGTGGTGCTCGACGTCCAGATCTACGACGCCACGAGCGCCGAAGACCGCCTGCTCGAGGACATGGAGTTCCAGCTCAGCGATACGGAGCCGCTGATCCCGCGCGAGGAGTCGCCGCCGGAGCCGACCATCCCGCAAAGCGGCGGCACGGCGCAGCACGCGATCACGCCGGCGATCCAGGCCAAGCTCGACGCTGCCGCGCGAGACGGCGCCGCGGTGATCGCGGGGCAGCTCAGGCCGTTCTTCGCCGACCAGGGCTGGATCGCGGCCGCCGGCTCGTAGCCTCGCGCCCGGCGCGAGGGCGCCTGGCGGTGCACGAGCCCGAGGCGGTGGAGGTCCATCCGGCCCAGGCTGACCGCGCCCCGACTACTCGAAGCTGACGGTCACCTTGGGATCGCCGGGCAGGCCCCGGTAGGTCGCGGTGGCCGTCAGGCCGGGCGCGGTCGGCAGGAGCGGCCCGAGCGAGCCGACGCTGACATAGTCGCCCGGCGCCAGCGTGACGCCGCTCTCCACGAGCCAAAGGACACTGTTGAGCGGATGGCCGAGCACGGCGCTGCCCTTGGCCATTGCCAGTTCGTTGCCGCCGTCGTCGGTCATCGTCACCTCCATCTCGGCAAGGCTCCGGAGGAAGGCATCGCTCTGCTCGACCGCGATCGGCTCGCCGAGGACGCCCCGGCGTGCACCGGCATTGATCGCCGTCAGGACCGCCCCGTTGATGGGCTCGCCCTCGGCAAGCACGAGGTCCGCCAGCTCGATGAACGGAACGACCTCGCGGACGTGCTGCAGTACCTCCTGCAGCGTCGATGCCGCGTTGACCACAGCGTCCGCGACGACGACCAGCAGGTCGGCCTCGAGCACCGGCCGCGCCCCGAAGTGCGCCGGCACCGTGGCGCCGTTCTGCAGCAGCATCCCCTCGAGCAGCACGCCGCGCACCGGCTGGTCGACGCCGAAGCGCTCCTGCACCGGCGGGCTGGTCAGCGCGGCCTTGTAGCCGACCGGCGGGCCCAGATCCGCCTGCAGGCGCTCGACCACCTTGCCCTGGGCGCAGAGCGCGTCCTCCATCGTGCCGTCGACCGCGATCGCCTTGGCGGGCGTGCCCGCCCTCCAGTCGGCGACGAACGCATCGATCGCCTCGTCGCTCGGGCAGGCGGCAGACGCCGAGCCGGTGGCGAAGCACGCAAGCGCTGCCGCGACGATCACGGCGCCAGGCCGAGCGTGACGCATTGCTGCTTCCTTTCAGATCTCGTCGATCCGCACCCAGCGGCGCTCCTCGACCGACCTCAGCACCGCGTCGATCACCCGCGTCACCTCGTGGCCGAAACGAAAATCCGGCTCGGCCGGACGGCCCTCGGCGATCGCGCAGATCAGCTCGCGCGCCTCGATGATCTTCTGGTCGTTGTAGCCGAGCGCATTGCCCGGGATCGGGTGGAAGGCGGCGTAGCCCGGGAACTCGGGGGCGAGATAGAGGGTCTTGTAGCCGCGCTCGCCCGGCGGGTCGGTGTGGCGATAGAGGTTGAGCTCGTTCATGCGCTCCTGAGTGAAGAACAAGGCACCCTCGGTGCCCTGGATCTCGTAGCCGAGGCCCATCTTGCGGCCGGTGCCGATCCGGCTCGAGCCGATCGTGCCGATCGCACCATTGGCGAAGCGCAGCAGGAACTGGGTGACGTCGTCGTTCTCGACGGCGCGCCTGGGGGCGCCGGCGTCGGTGCGCGAGGCCTGGCCCGTGCCGCTGGTCGCGACCGGCCGGTCGCGGATGAACGTCTCGCACATGCCGCAGACCTCGACCACGTCGCCGAGCAGATAGCGGGCGAACGAGAGAGTGTGCGATGCCATGTCGCCGAGCGCGCCGGAGCCTGCCAGCTTACGGTCGTGCCGCCAGGTGAAGGGGAAGTCGGGATCGCTCATGACGTCCTGATCGAACGTGCCGCGGAAGACGGTGATGCGGCCGAGCGCCCCGTCCTGGATGAGCTGGCGCGCAAAAGGATGCGCCGGGTTCTTGAGGTAGTTGAAGCCCACAAGAGTGGTCACGCCGGCGGCCTCGGCGGCCTCGGCCATCTTCCTGGTCTCGACGGCGGTGTTGGCGAGCGGCTTCTCGCAGTAGACCGGCTTGCCGGCGGCGAGTGCCGCCAGCGCGATCTCGGCGTGCACGTCGTTCGGGGTCGTGATGTCGATCACGTCGACGCGCGGGTCGTCGATCACGGCGCGCCAGTCCGACGTCCAGCGGGCGAAGCCGAGGCCGTCAGCGGCGGCCTTGGCCCACTCCGGGTTGACGTCGGCGATCACCTCCAGCCTGGGGATCGCAGGCTCGGGGCCGAACACCATCGGCGCGTTGCGATAGGCCACCGAGTGCGCCTTGCCCATCCAGCCCGCGCCGATCAGGCCGATGCGAACCTCCATCATCGAATTCCTCCCAGAGCTCCGGCCCGAAAGCGCCAGCTTGCCAAGCTGTTCCCGTTGCCCGAGCATGCCCCAACTACACAGGCCCGAGATCGGGAGGCGATGATGGCGCAAGCACCGTTCGTTGAACAGTTCGCCGGCAAGGTCGCGGCGATCACCGGCGGCACGCAGGGGCTCGGCGAGGCGACGGCGCGGCTGTTCGCGGCGCGCGGTGCCGCCGGCATCGCCATCTGCGGCCGCAACCGCGAGCGCGGCGAGAGGATCGCCCGCGAACTCGACGAGGCCGGCTGCCCGACTCTCTACGTTACGGCCGATCTCGCGCAGATGGAGCAGTGCCGCGGCTTCATCGACGCCGCCGAGCGGCGCTTCGAGCGGCTCGACGTGCTGGTGAACTGCGCCGCGGCCACCGACCGCGGCCGGCTCGAGACGACCACCGAGGAGATCTGGGACACGCTGTTCACCCTCAACGTCAAGTCGCAGTTCTTCCTGATCCAGCGCGCCGTCGAGGTCATGCGCCGGCACAAGATCGCGGGGGCCATCGCCAATATCGGCACGATCGTCGCACATGGCGGGCCGCCCTTCCTGATCGCCTACTCGGCCTCCAAGGGCGCCCTGATGACCATGACCCGCGGGCTCGCCAATGCGCTCAAGCACGACCGCATCCGGATCAACACGCTGAACATCGGCTGGACCAACACGCCGCGCGAGCACATCGTGCAGACCGAGGTGCACGGCCGGCCGCAGGACTGGCTGGCGAAGGTGAGCCCGGACCTGCCGTTCGGCCGGCTGATCCAGCCGGACGAGGTGGCGCGCGCGCTCGCCTTCCTGACCTCGGAGGAGTCAGGCCTGCTGACCGGCGCGGTGATCGATTTCGACCAGCAGATCATCGGCACAATGCCGGACCAGCCGGAGGTGTAGGGTCTGCGCCTGGTTCGTCCGCCACGTCGTGCTCCGGGCTTCGCAAGGATTCCTGCGGCTCTCGGGTTTGTTCGGTGATCCGGCCAGATCGCGTCGTTCGATCGGACCGAGCTGAATCAGACGCAGAGGCGAAGGCCGAGCCGGGTTGAGGAGGTAACCCCGCCAGTCTAACCGATAATAGGAATACATACAAGAAAGCCAGCCGGCCGGCGGCGCGGCTCGACAAGCCCCCCGCTACCTTGCCAAGCCCTGCGATCTGATCGACACTTGCGGGCCTGCGGTCGCCCGGGCAGTGGATTTGCGTGCTCACAGGCCTGGTCGACAACGACATCGGGTCCTGACGGCCGGGTCCTGGAACTCGGGAGGAAGAGCGATGCTGAAGATGACACGAACGGCATCCTGGCTGCTGGGGACAGTGCTGGCGATGCTCATAGGGGCGTCGGGCGCCCCGCCGGCCAGCGCCCAGGATACCCTGCGCGTCGTGATGCATTCCGATCTCAAGATCGTCGATCCGATCTGGACCACCGCCTATATCAGCCGCAACTACGGCTACATGGTCTACGATACCCTGTTCGCGCTGGACGAGAAGCTGAACGTCCAGCCGCAGATGGTCGACAGCTACGAGGTCAGCGACGACAACCTGACCTACACCTTCACGCTGCGCGACGGCCTGCTGTGGCACGACGGCCAGCCGGTGACCTCCGAGGACGCGATCGCCTCGATCGAGCGCTGGGGCCAGAAGGACAGCATGGGCCAGCTGCTGATGTCGTTCGTCGACGGCATGAAGGCCGTGGACGGCAAGACCTTCGAGATGCACCTCAAGGAGCCCTACGGCCTGGTGCTGCTCTCGCTCGCCAAGCCTAGCTCGAACGTGCCGTTCATCATGCCCAAGCGCATCGCCGAGACGCCGGCGAGCGAACAGATCTCGGAATATGTCGGCTCCGGGCCGTTCGTGTTCGAGCGCGACGAGTGGGCGCCGGGCAACAAGGCGGTGTTCACCAAATTCGCGGACTACCGGCCCCGCGACGAGCCGCCCTCCTGGGCCGCGGGCGGCAAGGTCGCCAAAATCGACCGGGTCGAGTGGGTCTGGATCCCCGATATCCAGACTGCGGTCAACGCGCTGCGCAACGGCGAGATCGACGTGATCGAGAGCCCGCCCCACGATCTTTTGAAATTCCTCCAGGAGGACGAAAGCATCGTCCTGTTCGACTATAATCCGCTGGGCAACCAGTACATGCTCCGCATGAATTGGCTGCACCCGCCGTTCGACAATCAGAAGGTCCGCCAAGCGGCGATCGCGGCGCTCAATCAGGAGGATTTCCTGCGCGCAGTGATCGGCGATCCCCACTACTACAAGGTCTGCCCGGCGATGTTCATCTGCGACACGCCGTTCGCGACCGATCAGGGCGCCGATCTGCTGGTCGAATCGCACTTCGACGAGTCCAAGCGGCTGCTCGAGGAAGCCGGTTACGACGGCACGCCGGTCACCCTGATGCACTCGACCGACCTGCAGGTGCTGACCAACCTCGCCCCGGTCGCCAAGCAGTTGCTCGAGAAGGGCGGCTTCACGGTGGACATGCAGTCGATGGACTGGCAGACACTGGTCTCGCGCCGGGCGAAGAAGGAGCCGCCGGCGGAGGGCGGCTGGAGCGCCTTGCTGACGTCATGGGTCGCCGCCGACGTGCTCAACCCGATCAGCACCGCCGGCCTCAACGCGTCGTGCGACACGGCGTGGTTCGGCTGGCCCTGCGACGCGCAGCTGGAGGAGATGCGGCTCGCCTTCGCGACGGAGACCGATCCGGCCAAGCAGACCGAGCTCGCGCACCAGATCCAGGCGCGCGCGCTCGAGGTCGGCACGCACGCCTATGTCGGCCAGTGGTACCAGCCGATCGCGCATCGCGACAACGTCACGGGTTTGCTGCACGGCCCGGCGCCGTTCTTCTGGAACGTCAGCAAGAGCGACTGAGGCCTGTGGCGGGCGACCGGGTGCGCCCATGCTGACCTTCATCGCCCGCCGCGTCCTTGCCACCATCCCGGTGCTGGCGATAGTGGCCGTGTTCGTGTTCCTGATGCTGCGGCTGACGCCGGGCGATCCGGCCGCGATCATCGCCGGCGACAACGCGACCGGGCCGCAGATCGAGCAAATCCGTGAGCGCCTCGGGCTCAACGAGCCGATCCTCGCGCAGTTCGCGATCTGGATCGGCAACCTGCTTCGGGGCGACCTCGGCGAGTCCTTCTTCTTCAAGGCCGAGGTGACGGAGCTGATCGGGCAGCGCGTCGGGCCGACCCTGGCGCTCGCGACGTTTACCATGCTCATCACCGTGGCGATCGCCGTGCCGCTCGGCGTGCTCGCCGCGTACCGGCACGGCTCCTGGATCGACCGGCTGGTGATGGCCTTCTCGGTGATCGGCTTCTCGGTGCCGGTCTTCGTGCTCGGCTACGTGCTGATCTACCTCTTTGCGATCGAGATGCAGCTGTTCCCGGTGCAGGGCTACCGCAGCATTCTGGACGGCTTCTGGCCGTTCCTGCACCGGCTGATCCTGCCGGGCGTCACCCTGTCCGTGATCTACATCGCGCTGATCGCGCGGATCACGCGGGCGAGCGTGCTGGACGTGCTGGGCGAGGACTACATCCGCACGGCCTACGCCAAGGGACTGACCAGCCGCGTCGTGCTGATGCGCCATGCGCTGCGCAACGCCGCGGTGCCGATCGTCACGGTGATCGGCATCGGCGTGGCCCTTTTGATCGGCGGCGTGGTGGTGACCGAAAGCGTCTACAACATCCCGGGCCTCGGCCGGCTCACGGTCGATGCGGTGCTCGGGCGCGACTACCCGACCATCCAGGCGGTGATCCTGCTGTTCTCGTTCGCCTACGTGCTGATCAACCTGCTGATCGACCTGAGCTACAGCCTGCTCGACCCGAGGATCCGCAATTGAGCGCCGCGCGCAGCGAGACCTTCGTTGCGACGGCCGCAGGGGGGCCGCGCGTTTGGCGCGAGCTGCTGCGGCATTCCGGCGTCGCCTTCGGCGGGACTGTCCTTGTGCTGATGCTCCTGATGGCGCTCTGCGCGCCGCTGCTCGGCACCCTCCACCCCTCGGCCATCGCCCCGGCCGATCGCAACCTCACCCCCGGCGCCGCCAGCGAGGTCGCGCTGCCCGATGGCCGCGGGGTGGAGTGGGTGCACTGGATGGGCACCGATTCGCTCGGCCGCGACGTCTACAGCCGCGTCGTCTACGGCGCGCGCGTATCGCTGATCGTCGGCATCGTCGTGGCCGTGCTCAGCATCGCGGTCGGTCTCGTGATCGGCCTGGTCTCGGGCTATATCCGCTGGCTCGACGGCATCGTGATGCGGGTGATGGACGGCCTGATGGCGATCCCTTCGATCCTGCTCGCGATCGGCC
>DASUGG010000104.1:0-3554 GCA_036274135.1 Geminicoccaceae bacterium | reverse complement strand
CAGCCGTACCTGCATCGGCTGCCTGCGGACGGTCGATGAGATCGCGCGCTGGTCCGAGATGCCGCCTGCCGAGCGCGTCCAGGTCATCCTGGAGCTGCGCGTACGCCGGCACGGCATGGGCAGCGTCGGCGACCGGCGGCAGCAGCGCCGCGCCCGCAAGCTCGCGCAGCTGGTCTCGTGAAGCGCGCGGATCCCCTGTCGGAGCTGCTCGCCGCCAAGCGGGTGCTGCTGGCCGACGGCGCGATGGGCACGGGCCTGTTCGCGCGCGGCCTGGAGAGCGGCGGCTCGCCGGAGCTTTGGAACCTCGAGCGGCCGGAGGAGGTGCGCGCGGTGCACCGCGGCTTCGTCGAGGCCGGCAGCGATATCCTGCTGACCAACAGCTTCGGGGCGAACCGCAAGCGGCTGGCGCTGCACGGCGCCGAGCAGCGGGTCGCGGAGCTCAACCGCGCGGCTGCCGGGCTGGCGCGCGCCGCGGCGGCCGCGGCCGGCCGGCCGGTGCTGGTCGCCGGCGACATCGGCCCGACCGGCGAGATCTTCGCGCCGGCCGGCGGCTTCAGCCGGGCCGAGGGCGAGGCCGTGTTCGCCGAGCAGGCCCGGGCGCTGGCCGAAGGCGGCGTCGACCTGCTGTGGATCGAGACGATCTCGTCGGCCGAGGAGCTCGCCGCCGCGGTCGCGGGCGCGGCCCCGACCGGCCTGCCGATCGTCGCGACCATGACCTTCGACACCCGCGGCCGGACCAGGATGGGGCTGACCTGCGCCGCGGCGATGGCGCTGCGCGCCGACCTGGCGGTCCGGCCCGTGGCGTTCGGCGCCAATTGCGGCGTCGGCCCGGCGCAGCTGGTCGAGAGCGTGCTCGGCCTGACGCGCGCCGGCGAGCCGGGCGACGTGATCGTGGCCAAGGGCAACTGCGGCCTGCCGCACTTTCACGACGGCGAGATCCGCTACGACGGCACGCCCGAGATCATGGCGGACTACGCCTGCCTGGCGCGCGACGCCGGCGCCCGGATCATCGGCGGCTGCTGCGGCACGACGGCGACGCATGTGCGGGCGATGGCGCACGCGCTGGCGACGCGTCCGGAGGGAGGGCCGCCCGATCTCGCCGCGATCGAGCGGACCCTCGGGCCGGTCGCCGCCGAGGCGGGGGCGCCGCGCCAGCGCGCCAGGCGGCGTGGCGCGATGGGGCCCTCGCATGCCTGAGCGCGCAGCCAGGCGGCCCAGGATCCTGGCGTTCGCTGGCAGCACCCGTGAGGGCTCGTACAACAAGCGACTGATCCGCGTCGCCGCCGAGGCGGCGCGCGCCGCCGGCGCCGACGTCACCCTGATCGACCTGCGCGACTACCCGCTGCCGCACTACGACGGCGACGCCGAGGGCGAAGAGGGGCTGCCGGCCGCCGCCGTCGCGCTCAAGGAGCTGTTCAAGGCGCATGACGGCCTGCTGATCAGCACGCCCGAGTACAATGGCGGCATCAGCGGCATGCTCAAGAACACCCTCGACTGGGTGTCGCGCCGGGGCGACGACGATCGGCCGCGGGCGGCGTTCGGCGGCAAGGTCGCGGGGCTGATGGCGGCGTCGTCGGGCGCGTTCGGCGGCGTGCATGGCCTCGCCCAGCTGCGCCACGTGCTGACGTCGATGGGCGTCCTGGTGGTGCCGCAGGGGCGCGGGATCACGGCGGCGCACACGGCGTTTGACGATGAGGGCCGGCTGAAGGATGCGGCGCAGCAGGCCGCGATCGAGGCGATCGCGCAGCGGCTGGTCGACCTGGTGCGCCGCCACGCCGACTGACGGCCGATGGCCAGGGCGGGCGCGATGTGCTCTAAGAGGCGCGGCGTCAGCGGGTCCGGGGCCGGCCGATTCGCAACGGACATGAAGGCAGGATGACCGAGATCACCTCCGTCGACGACACGCAGGCGCTCCTCCACCGCGGCAACTATGTCGCGGACCGGGCGCTCGCGACCTCCCTCTATCTGGCGCTCAAGCTGGGCCGGCCGCTGTTCCTCGAGGGCGAGGCAGGCGTCGGCAAGACCGAGATCGGCAAGGTGCTGGCCGAGACCCTGCACCGCCGCCTGGTGCGCCTGCAGTGCTACGAGGGGCTCGACGTCGGCTCGGCGGTCTACGAGTGGAACTATGCGCGTCAGATGCTCGAGATCCGCATGGCCGAGGCCGAGGGCACGACCGATCGCGAGGCGCTGGCGCAGGACATCTTCACCGAGCGCTTCCTGATCCGCCGGCCGCTGCTGCAGGCGCTGCAGCCGCACGAGGGCGCCGGGCCGCCGGTGCTGCTGATCGACGAGCTGGACCGCACCGACGAGCCCTTCGAGGCGTACCTTCTGGAGGTGCTCGCCGACTTCCAGATCACCATTCCCGAGATCGGCACGATCAAGGCCGAGCAGCCGCCGATCGTGATCATCACCTCCAACCGCACGCGCGAGATCCACGACGCGCTGAAGCGCCGCTGCTTCTACCACTGGGTCGACTATCCGAGCGCCGAGCGCGAGCTCGAGATCATCCGCGTCCGCCTGCCCGGCGCGGCCGAGCGCCTCTCGCAGCAGATCGTCGGTTTCGTGCAGAAGCTGCGCGGCGAGGACCTGTTCAAGCTGCCGGGCGTCGCGGAGACCCTGGACTGGACCCAGGCGCTGATGACGCTCGACCGCCTCGAGCTCGACCCGCAGACGATCAACGACACGCTCGGTACGCTGCTGAAGTACCAGGACGACATCGCCAAGATCCAGGGCTCCGAGGCCGCCCGCATCCTCGCCGAGGTCAAGGCCGAACTCGCCGCGGCGGGGTGAGCGGACCAAATTCACAAAGTCGTGCCGTTGATCGGGGCTCGATGCCCGGAAGCGGTCCGGCGCGCGCTGCCGACCCGGGCGCGCTCGGCGCTTCACCGGCGACGGCGCCGATTTACGAAGTCCGCGCGGGGACGCTGGTCGTGGACACGAGCGTTCTGCTCGGGGCCGAAAGTGACCACCCACAGATCGTCTACGAGATGAGACGCCGGCGACGCACGGGCCGCCGGCGTTCTCGGATCGGGTCAGGCCTGCTTCATGGCCTTCCAGGCCGCCTCGCTGATGCCGGTCGTGAAGCAGCGCGAATGCTCGAAGTCGCCGCTCTTCTGGCGATAGACGTTCGAGTTGATCATGACGTATTTGATCGAGCCGTCCTTGGCGCGGAGACGCGCCGGATAGGCGTTCACCGTCTCGTCTCTGGTCAGGCGTCCGAGGATGTCCTGGACGACATCCTGATCGACGTGGAAGTCGCCGATGAATCGCCCGATGTATTCTTCGGGCGCGTATCCCATGAAGTCGAGCTCGGTGTCGTTCGCCCAGAGAACCGTACCGTTGCCGTCCACGGCATGTAGGCTGACCGAGCATTTGTTGGCAAAGTTGTCCCAGTTCTCGAAGTGCTCGAACACTTGCATTCTCCGTCTCCCCTTGTTGCCGAGTGGTTGATCGTTTTCCTCCTCCAAGAACCAGCACGGCGCCGCGCCAACCACCTCAAGGCTTGACCCTGAGTTCGCGCAGAGCCCGCCAAGACGCCTCGTCGATGACCGTCG
>DASUGG010000103.1:0-5716 GCA_036274135.1 Geminicoccaceae bacterium | reverse complement strand
GAGGCGCCGAACTTCCAGGCGCAGACCACCACCGGGCCGATCGACTTCCACCAGTGGATCGGCGACGGGTACGCGGTGCTGTTCTCGCACCCGAAGGACTTCACGCCCGTCTGCACGACCGAGCTCGGCTACATGGCGAAGCTCAAGCCCGAGTTCGACAAGCGGAACTGCAAGATCATCGGCCTCAGCGTCGACGCGGTGGATGACCACCTGCGCTGGTCGAAGGACATCGAGGAGACCCAGGGCCAGGCGCCGAACTACCCGATGATCGGCGACAGCGATCTGAAGATCGCCAAGCTCTACGGCATGCTGCCGGCCGCGGCGAGCGGCAGCGCGTCGGGCCGCACGCCGGCGGATAACGCCACGGTGCGCAACGTCTACATCATCGGGCCCGACAAGAAGGTGAAGCTGGTGATCTCCTATCCGATGAGCACCGGCCGCAACTTTGCCGAGATCCTGCGCACGCTGGATTCGCTGCTGCTGACCTCCAGGCATCAGGTGTCGACGCCGGTCAACTGGCAGAACGGCGACGACGTGATCATCTCGGGGACGGTCTCGGACGAGGCGGCCAAGCAGAAGTATCCGGCTGGCTGGCGGTCGCCCAAGCCCTATATCCGGATCGTGCCGCAGCCGCGCGACTGACTTCTGGCCGGCGCGAGGCGGGTACCGCCCGCCTCGCGCGGCGACCGCCGCGGGCGGCAGCGGAACAGGCGTTCGCCGGTGCCGTTCCCACACAAGCGTCGCGTCGGGGAGAGAGGGTTCGATGCTGAAGCGCGGTTTCAAGGACATGCTGGCGGAGGCCAATGCGGTCATCGAGACCGTATCGGTGCCGGACCTCGCCTATCATCTCGAGGACCCCGACACGCTGCTGGTCGACGTGCGCGACCTCGCGGAGCGCGAGCGCGACGGGGCGATCCCGGACTCCCTGCACGTCTCGCGCGGCCTGCTCGAGTTCAAGGCCGACCCGGAGAGCCCGCTTTACGAGCCCGCCCTGCGGCCGGACCGCCGCATCATCCTCTACTGCGGCACGGGCGGCCGCTCGGCGCTCGCCGCCAAGACCCTGCACGACATGGGCTACGGCGACGTCGCCTCGCTCGCTGGCGGCTATGCCGCTTGGCGCAAGGCCAAGGAAGGCTGAGTCAGCTCGGCAGCGCGAGACCGTGGCGGCGTAGCATCTCCGCCTGGCGGCGCTCGAGCGCGCCCACGTCGAAATTCGCGATCAGCTCGTTGAACCTGCGGTGCCAGTTGACCTCGGCCTGAAGCCGCAGGAAGACCGCGCCGAGCCCGATTGCCGCCCGGTCCATGATGACGAACTCGCGCGGCACCTCGACGCCTCCGGCCCGATGCAGCTCGGCGATCACCCGCTCGGCGGTGTCGCGCCCCGCGATCTCGCCGCTCAGCGGCCCGAGCGTCTGGCGCCGGTCCTCGAGCAGCGGCTCGAACAGGTAGCGCGCCCAGATGTTCAGCGCCTCGATCACTTCCTCGGTGAGGTGGCGGAAGCGCCAGGTCGTGTAGGCGCGGGTCGCGAGCTCGCGATCGCCGGTGCGCACCGCGTCGTACAGATCGATCACCGCGGCCACGAGCGCCGGCGGAAAGGTGCGCACGCAGCCGAAGTCCAGCAGGTTCAGGCCGCCGTCGGCGCGTACGGTGTAGTTGCCCGGATGCGGATCGCCGTGGATCACGCCGTAGTCGAAGAAGGGCACGTACCACGCCCGAAACATGAGCTCGGCGAGGTCGGCGCGCGCGGCGCGCGAGGCCGTGCTGCGCGACAGCAAGGGCTCGCCCTCGAGCCAGGTCATCGTCAGCAGGCGCCGCGTGGACAATTCCGGCACGACCTCCGGTACGCTGATGCGCGGCGTGCTGGCGAGCATGTCGCGATAGAGGGCCATGTGGCGCGCCTCGAGCGCATAGTCGAGCTCCTCGCGCAGGCGCGCCTCGAGCTCGTCGCGCACGCTGTCCATCATCAGGGCGCGCTCGTAGCGCTGCAGCACGCGCAGGGCGATGTCGAGCCCTTGCAGGTCGGCCTGGACGGCGCTGTCCATGTCCGGATACTGCAGCTTGCACGCGAGATGCGTGCCGTCGAGGCCGACGGCCCGGTGCACCTGGCCGAGCGAGGCGGCGGCCGCCGCCTCGTGCTCGAAGCTGCGGAAGCGACGCTCCCAGTCCGGGCCGAGCTCGCCGGCCATGCGCCGCCTGACGAAGCCCGGCCCCATCGGCGGCGCCTGCGACTGCAGCTCGAGCAGCTCGGCGACATAGGCCGCCGGCAGGGCGCCCGGTACCGTCGCCAGAAGCTGCGCGACCTTGACCACCGGACCGCGCAGCCGGCCGAGCGACTGCTTGAGCTCGCTCGCCACCGCCGCGTCCGAGCCGGCGCCGAGATAGCGCTCGCCGGCGAGACGGGCGATGAACTGGCCGAGCGTGGTGGCGAGCCGCAGGTAGCGGGCCATCCGCCCCGGCAGGCTGCCGCGGATGCCGCCTTCGGGAGATGCGGGCGGAGCATGCATGCCCAGAGCTTGGTCATGCCATCGACAGCGAGGTCAAGGTGGGCACCTTCGCGCATGCGTCGGCCAGCCGGCTCTGCGAGGGCCTGCTCTCGTGCGCGCCGACGCAGTGCACGAGGATCTCGACCGCGCCGACCGCGCGCGCCGCCTTTGCCGGCACGGCGGCAGCGCCCGCCTCGTCGCCGATGCGCCGGCGACCAGGGCGCCCCTGCCGGCCAGCCGCAGATCCATCGCGCCTCTCCCCCATGCCCGATTGGGCGCGCCGAGTTTCTGATCTAAGAACGATCGGTCAGCGCGTCGATCCCGAGGCGTCCGCGATGCGGGACGCTCCGGCGCCGACGGCGCGACCGCCGGGAGACTCGCATGGGCCTGTCCGATCCCGACTGGCGTTCGGCCAATCGCGCCAACTGGAACGAGCGCGTCGCGATTCACCTCGGCGCGGCGGGCTACGAGGTCGACTCCCTGCGCGCCGGCCGCGGCCGGCTCCATCCGATCGAGGAGGCGGAGATCGGGCCGCTCGGAGGCGTCCGGGTGCTGCACCTGCAATGCCATTTCGGCCGCGACAGCCTGATCCTGGCGAGCCGCGGCGCGAGCGTGCTGGGCCTCGATTTCTCGCCGCCGGCGATCGCCGCCGCCCGGGCCCTGGCGGCCGAGCTCGGCCTCGCCGAGCGGGCGCGCTTCGTCGAGGCAGACCTCTACGATGCGCCGCGCGCCATTGGCGAGCCCGCCGCGTTCGACCTGGTGTTCGCCACCTGGGGCACCATCAACTGGTTGCCGGACATCCGTGGTTGGGCTGGGATCGTCGCGCATTTCCTGCGGCCCGGCGGCGCGCTGTATCTCGCCGAAGGTCATCCGGCCGCGCTGGTGCTCGACGATGCGGCGCCGCGCGAAAATACCATGCCCGGCTGGTTCGCGCCTTATTTCTCGGACGGGCCGCTGGTGCTCGACGACCCGCGCGACTACGCCGATCCGACCGCCCGACTGACCCATGCCCGGACCTATGAGTGGCTTCACCCGCTCGGTGCGATCGTCACCGCGCTGATCGATGCGGGCCTCACGCTGTGCTGGCTGCACGAGCACGATGCGGTGCCGTGGCGCATGTTCGAGCTGCTCGTGAAGGAGCCCGACGGGATGTATCGCTGGCCCGAGCGGCCCTGGCTGCCGCTCTCCTTCTCCCTGCGCGCGGAGCGGCGCGTCTGACGCAGGGCGGTCAGATGCGCAGCGAGAGCTGGTGTGCCGGCTCGAAGCCCGAGACCGACAGGCCCAGGAGGCGCACCGGCCGGCGCGGCGGCTCGGGGTGATGCAGCAGCCAGCGCGCCAGCGCCAGCAGGTCCTCGGAGGAGTCCATAGGGTCGGGCAGCGTGCGCTGTCGGGTGGTCAGGGAAAAGTCGTGATGCTTGACCTTCAGCGTCACCGTGCGGCCGAACTGTCCGGCATGCGCCATCCGCTCGGCGACCTGCTCGGCGATCGACGCTAAACGATCGAGCATGGCGGCGGGATCGGTCAGGTCGTGATCGAAGGTGCGCTCGGCGCCGATCGACTTGAGCGGCCGGTCGGGTCGCACCTCGCGCTCGTCCAGGCCGCGGGCGATGCGAAAATAGTGGCGCCCGACCTTGCCGAAGCGGCGGGCCAGCTCGTCCTCGGAGCGGGCGCGCAGCGCCGCACCGTCATGGATGCCCAGCGCCTTCATCTTGCGCGCGGTCGCCGGGCCGACGCCGAAGAAGCGCTCGATCGGCAGCGCGGCGATGAACGCCTCGGCCTGGTCCGGCCGGATCACCGTCAGGCCGTCCGGCTTCTCGAGGTCGGAGGCGATCTTAGCCAGGAACTTGTTGAACGAGACGCCGGCGGAGGCGGTGAGGCCGGTGGTCGCGCGGATCTCCTGCTTGATCGCGCGGGCGATCTCGGTCGCGATGCTGCCGCCGCGCCGGGGTGCTGTGACATCCAAATAGGCCTCGTCGAGCGAGAGGGGCTCGACGAGGTCGGTGTAGCTCTCGAAGATGGCGCGGATCTGCTGGCTCGCCGCCTTGTAGGCATCGAAGCGGGTCGGCACGAAGATCAGCTCGGGGCAGAGGCGGCGCGCCTGGAAGCTCGCCATCGCCGAGCGTACGCCGAACGTCCTGGCCTCGTAGCTCGCCGCCATCACAACGCCGCGCGCCCCGCCACCGCCCACGGCGACCGGCAGGCCGCGCAGCTCCGGCCGGTCACGCTGCTCGACCGAGGCATAGAACGCGTCCATGTCGACGTGGATGATCTTGCGCATCGATCGGCCGCCTGCGGCAGGGGAATGCCGCTCAGACCGGCTCCCGGTCGAACAGCCTGAGCACCGCGATGCCGTCCAGCCTGCCGTGCCCCTTGGCGTTCAGGATGCGGAACAGGGTCGCCGCCTGGCTGGTCATCGGCGTCGGCACGGTGAGGGCCTTGGCGAGCGCCTGGACCATGTCGAGGTCCTTCAGCGCCTGGAACGCGTAGCCGGCCGGCGCGAAGTCGCGCGCCAGCATGCGCGGATAGAGCCGCTGCAGCATCGTGCTGCCGGCATAGCCGGCGCCGAGCGCCTCGGGGATCCGGGCTGCGTCGACGCCGCCGGCCTCGGCGAGGCTCAGCGCCTCGGCGAGCACGCAGTAATTGGCGAGCACCAGCACCTGGTTGACCATCTTGGTCACCTGGCCGCTTCCGACCGGCCCCATGTGCGTGCACCGGCCGAGATCGGCCAGCAGGCTCGCCGCCCGCGCGAGATGCGCGGCCTCGCCGCCTGCCATGATCGCGAGCGTGCCGGCCGCCGCCGCCGGCGGCCCGCCCGAGACCGGCGCGTCGATCCAGCCCATGCCGGTCTCGCCGAGGCGCGCCGCGAACCGCCTCGTGGTCTCGACCTCGGTCGTCGAGTGGTCGATCAGAATCTTCTGTGGGCTCGCGGCCGCGGCGACGCCCTGGTCGCCGAAGACCGCCTGCTCGAGATCGCTCGCGGTCATGACGCAGACCTGCACGAGGTCGCTTGCCTGCGCCACCTCGGCGGCCGATGCCGCCGGCCGCACGCCGTGCCGCGCCGCCGCCTCGAGCTTCTCCGGCACCAGGTCGTAGCCGGTCACGGCATAGCCGCAGGCGCACAGCCGCCGCGTGAAGGCGTGGCCCATCAGGCCGAGACCGATGAAGCCGATCGCCGGCCTGGCCTGTTGCTTGGGTCCCGCCTCGATCATCGCGCCGCCCTCCCTTGCGCCGGC
>DASUGG010000102.1:0-5117 GCA_036274135.1 Geminicoccaceae bacterium | reverse complement strand
TATCTGCTGGGCTTCGTGCTGTCCGCCGCCGTCGCCGGCTGGATCACCGAGCGGCGGCGCGACTGGCCGGCGGTGCTGCTCGCGGTGATCGCCGGCTCGCTCGTGGTGTTCATCCCCGGCCTGCTCTGGCTCGCCTGGCTGATCGGCTTCGAGCAGAGCATCGCGCAGGGCCTCACGCCCTTCCTGTGGGCCACGCTGCTCAAGGGTGCCATCGCCATGGCGCTGGGCATGGCCGGCGCCGCGGTGATCCGCAAGCACCGGCAGAGCCAAGCGTAGCGGCGTTGCGCGCGCGCCGTCTCGGGACCGGCGAGGAGGACATCGCGACCGCAGCCCGGGCGCTGCGCGCCGGCCGCCTCGTGGCCTTCCCTACCGAGACCGTGTACGGCCTCGGCGCGATCGCCACCGACGATCGCGCCGTCGCCTCGATCTTCGCGGCCAAGCGGCGGCCGCGCTTCAACCCGCTGATCGTGCACGTCGCGAGCCGCGACGCGGCGATGCCTCTTGCCAGCTGGAACGAGGCGGCCGAGCGTCTCGCGGCGCGCTTCTGGCCGGGTCCGCTGACCCTGGTGCTGCCGCGGCCGCCGGACTCGCCCCTCTCCCTGCTGGTCAGCGCCGGCCTTGACACGGTCGCGCTGCGCCTGCCGGCGCACGGTCTGGCGCAGAGGCTCCTCGCCGCGACCGGCCTACCGGTGGCCGCGCCGAGCGCCAATCGCGCCGGCGAGGTCAGCCCGACGACCGCCGATCACGTCGCCAAGACGCTGGGAGAGCGGATCGATCTGATTCTCGACGGCGGCCCCTGCCCGATCGGCCTGGAATCGACCGTGGTCGACCTCACCGGCGCGACGCCGCGCCTGCTCCGGCCGGGTGGCCTGGTGCGCCGCCGGATCGAGGCGGAGATCGGCCGCATCGAGGCCGCCCCGCGACGCGCCCGCGAGGGTGAGGCCGCCCTCAGCCCGGGCCAACAGAGCAGCCACTATGCCCCTGCCCGCCCGGTCCGCCTCGACGCGAGCACGGTCGCGCCCGACGAGGCCCTGCTGGCGTTCGGACCACGGCCGCTCGCCGGTGCGGCCGTGACCCTCAATCTCAGTCCCCATGCCGATCTCGAGGAGGCAGCCGCCAATCTGTTCGCGATGCTGCGGGCGCTCGATCGCCCCGACGTCCGCGCCATCGCCGTCATGCCGATTCCGCGGCAGGACCTCGGCGAGGCGATCTGCGACCGGCTGGTCCGGGCGGCAGCGCCGCGACCGGCGGGGACGCAGCCGGCCGAGCGCCGCTAACCGGCCTGGCGACATCGGACGGCAAACAGGCGGTTGTACATGTCCACGGATTCTGTCGCTATTGACGAAAATACTACGAGATATTGTTGTTGAACGAAATATGGTTCTTGGTATCCTGGCTCAGGCCGTGTTAAGCGAGTATCGGCGCGGAGAGGCACGAAGGAGTATTGCCAGCTGCTGGCCAATACTGCCGCAAGAGGTAGAATGTCGTGCAGTTCGCTTCGGGATCGGAACATTCGGCTCTGCCAAATGTCGAACAGGTAAACGAGCGGCTGCGCCAGTTCTGGCGACTGCGCCGGCATGCCGAGCCTGCCGACATCACCTTCGCCGATCAGTACGTCGAAGAGCCCCGGATCACGCCGCTCGATTCCACCAAGACCTTCGTCGGCAGCAACGGCACCTACTACGACGAGCGCTGGCGCTATATGGAGTGGCGCAACCGGCGGCGCGACTGGAACTGGGCCGCGGCGCTGAGCTTCGGTGGCTGGCTCGCCTACCGCCGCATGTATCTGGCGGCGGCGCTGTTCGTGGTCTGGCTCGGCCTGCTGATCGCGCTGGGGGTGAACGGCGTGCTGGTCTGGCCGCTGGCGCTCGCGCAGCTGGTCGCCGTGCTGACCCTCGCCGGGTACGGCAACGCCCTCTACATGATGCGGTTCCGACGCGCGGCCCTGGAGGCGGCGCAGAGCGACGGCCAGCACCAGGACCGGCTCGACGCCCTGGCCCGCGCCGGCGGCACCAGCCGGCTCGCAGTCTATGTCATGGCGACGGCCGGCGTCGCCGTCGTCTCCGGCGTGGTCGCCTTCACCTGGTGGCTGCGCGGCGGTCTCCTGCTCAACTACTGAGCGCAGTCGCCGGGGCGGCCGACCTTGGCCGGGCGATCGTTGACAGCCGGGCCGGAGCGGCCTATATGCCGGTTCGCTCGGCCCCCACGACGGGGCCGGTTCGTTTCGCAACGGGTGCGTCCGCAAGCCATGTATGCAGTGGTCAAGACCGGCGGCAAGCAGTACCGGGTCTCGCCCGGCGTCGTCATCAAGGTCGAGCGCCTCGAGGCCGAGGTCGGCGCGACCATCGCCCTAGATGAGGTGCTGATGATCGGCGACAACGGCGGCGATGCGCCCAAGGTGGGCACGCCGCTGATCGCCGGCGCCAAGGTCGCTGCCGAGGTGCTCGAGCAGAGCCGCGCCCCCAAGGTGATCGTGTTCAAGAAGAAGCGGCGCAAGAACTACCGCCGCAAGCGCGGCCACCGCCAGCTGCAGACGGTGCTGCGCATCGGGGACATCGCGGTCGCCTAGGCGGCGGCGCGTCGAGGCCACAGGAGATCGACCCATGGCGCACAAGAAGGCCGGCGGCAGCTCACGCAACGGCCGCGACACCGCGGGCAAGCGGCTGGGCGTCAAGAAGTTCGGCGGCGAGCACGTCGTGCCGGGCAACATCATCATCCGCCAGCGCGGCACGAAGTGGCATCCGGGCCGCCATGTCGGCATCGGCCGCGACCATACCCTGTTCGCGCTGATCGAGGGCAAGGTGCGCTTCAGCTCGGGCCCGGGCGGCCGCGCCTACGTCGCCGTCGCGCCGCTGGAGCCGCCGGCCGAGTAGGTCCACGCGCCATTCGACCCGAAACGAGGGGAATGGCGCGCCATTCCCCTTTTTGCTGCCCGCTCCGTCCGAGCGGCTCGTGCTAGAACTGGCGCCATGCGCTTTCTCGATCAGGCCAAGATCTACGTCAAAGCCGGCAGCGGCGGCGACGGCTGCGTCAGCTTCCGGCGTGAGAAGTTCATCCCGCGCGGCGGCCCGGACGGCGGCAATGGCGGCCGCGGTGGCCAGGTGATCGGCCGCGCCACGGCCGAGCTCAACACCCTGATCGACTTCCGCTACAAGCAGCATTTCCGGGCGCCGCGCGGCGGCCACGGCCGCGGCAAGGAGCGGACCGGCGCGGCCGGCGCCGACCTGATCATCGATCTGCCCGTCGGCACCGAGATCCTCGCCGAGGACGGCACGACCACAATCACGGACCTGACCGCGCCGGAGCAGACCGTGGTGCTGGCGCGTGGCGGCGCCGGCGGCCTCGGCAACAGCTGCTTCAAGTCGTCGACCCACCGGGCGCCGCGCGAATCGACGCCGGGCGAGGCAGGCGAGGAGCGCTGGCTGTGGCTGCGGCTCAAGCTCCTGGCCGATGCCGGCCTGGTGGGCCTGCCGAACGCCGGCAAGTCGACCTTCCTGGCGGCGGTCTCGCGCGCGCGGCCGAAGATCGCCGACTACCCGTTCACGACGCTCGCGCCCCAGTTGGGCACGGTCGAGGTCGATGACGACCGCTTCGTGATCGCCGACATCCCGGGCCTGATCGAGGGGGCGCATCAGGGCGCCGGGCTGGGCGACCGCTTCCTCGGCCACATCGAGCGCTGCCGGGTGCTGCTCCACCTGGTCGACGGCACGGCCGAGGACGTCGGCGCCGCCTGGCGCACGGTGCGGCACGAGCTCGGCGCCTACGACGCGGGTCTGCTCGACCGGCCCGAGCTGGTCTGCCTGAACAAGGCGGACAGCCTGGCAACGGCGGACGCCGAGGCGAAGAGAGCCGAGCTGGCGCGCGCCGCCGGCAGGCCGGTGTACCTGACCTCCGGGGTCTCCGGCCAGGGCCTCGCCGATGTGCTGCGCGCCGCGCAGCGCGCCATCGCCGCGGCCCGCGATCGGGTGCCGGCATGACCGGCCGCCTCGTGGTCAAGATCGGCTCCGCGCTGCTCGTCGACCCACAGGGAGGACTGCGCCGCGACTGGCTCGATTCGCTGGCTGAGGATCTCGTCGCCTGCCGCAGCCGCGGCCAGGAGGTGATCGTCGTGACCTCCGGCGCGATCGCGCTCGGCCGGCCGCTGCTCGGTCTGCGGCCCGGGCCGCTGAAGCTCGAGGACCAGCAGGCGGCCGCCGCGGTCGGCCAGATCAACCTGGCCCACGCCTACCAGGCCAGCCTCGCCCGGCACGGCCTGACCACGGCGCAGCTGCTCCTGACCCTGGGCGATACCGAGAGCCGCCGGCGCTACCTGAACGCCCGCTCGACCATCGGCTCGCTGCTCCGGCTCGGCGTCGTGCCCGTGGTCAACGAGAACGACACGGTCGCCACCAACGAGATCCGCTTCGGCGACAACGACCGCCTGTCCGCCCGGGTCGCGGTGATGGCGAGCGCCGATCAGCAGATCCTGCTGTCCGACGTCGACGGCCTCTACACCGCCGATCCGAGCCAGAACCCGGACGCGGTACGCCTCGAGCTCGTGACCGCGATCACGCCGGAGATCGAGGCGATGGCGGGCGGCAGCGGCAGCGGGGTCGGCACCGGCGGCATGGTGAGCAAGCTCGCCGCCGCCAAGATCGCGACCCGCGCCGGCTGCGCCGTGGTGCTCGCGCCGGGCGGCGTCGCGCGGCCGCTCACCCGCCTCGAGCAGGGCGGGCCCTGCACGCGCTTCCCGGCGCGGGCGAATGCCAGCACGGCGCGCAAGGACTGGATCGCCGCCTCGCTCGGCATCATGGGCGTGATCCGGATCGACGCCGGCGCGGCGCGCGCGCTGCGCCGCGGCAGCAGCCTGCTGCCCGCCGGCGTGGTCGCGATCGAGGGCAGCTTCGAGCGCGGCGACCCGGTGCTGGTGCAGGGCCCCGACGGCAACGATCTCGCCAAGGGCCTGTCCGCCTACGACTCCGCCGACGCCCGCCTGATCCAGGGCCACCGCACCGAGGCCATCGCCGACATCCTCGGCTATCGCGGCCGCGACGAGCTGATCCACCGCGACGATCTGGTCCTGCTCTAGCGGGTCGACGCCAAAGCTGCCCGCCGCCCTTCACCGGCAGGAAGGCCGT
>DASUGG010000101.1:0-7198 GCA_036274135.1 Geminicoccaceae bacterium | reverse complement strand
ACCCCGGCATTGCGTCGCCTCCTCGAGACGAGGCGGCTCCTGGCCGCGATCACCATGCGGTTGGCGGAGTCCAGCCTTCCGGACTGGATGACGGCGATGTAGAGCGCGACCAGCGGCTCGCCGCGAAGGAAGGTTGCGGCGTCCTGCACGACGAACAGGCTGGAGCGCTCGACGGCCACCACGTCCGCCGAATGCGGCTGATCGCGCAGCACCGCCATGTCGCCGAACACCGCGCCGGGCTTGGCGACGCGGGCGATATGCCAGCCGTCCTTGATGACGTCGACCACGCCCTGGAGGAGGAACAGCAACTGGTCCGTCCTGCCGCCCTGTGGCAGCATGAGCTCGCCTTCCTCGAAGATCTGGATCGGGAAGCTGGACAAGCGTTCGAAAACCGACTCTAGGTCCACCATCGGCATCGGAGTGCTGCTGCGTTCACGCCATGTCGCGAGCCCGGCGGCGGCCGGGCCTCGAACGTATAGCCGCACCATATATCGCCTGGCGGCAAAAAACGCGCGCTTTATCGCGCCCGCGGCAAGCTGCAGGATCACGTCTGAGGGAAGGGATCGAGAGCTTGCCTTCGCCGCGGCGAACGCGGCCGGGCGCACCGGCCCGCCGATCGTCGCGCGGCCTCGCGGCGCGCCCCTCCGAGGAAGAGAGCGAGCGCCCGCGCTCAGGCGGCCTCTGCCGTCAGCCGCTCCGTCGCCGCGCCGCCGCTCATGATCCAGGCGATCTGGCCGTAGGCCGCGATCCAGGCGCGTCGCGTCTCGTCGTCGAAGGCGTCGCCGAGCGCCCGCTCGAGCGCCCCGACCAGCGCCTCGCCCACCTTGGCGTAATCCTCGGCGACGACGCCCTGGCGCGCCCGCTCGCGGCCCAGCGCCTGCAGCGCCGGCCGAATCCGATCGAGCTGTCCGAGCGAGCCGACCAGACCGGCGAGCGCGGCGCCGACCTTGATCCGCTGCACCACCCGATCGCCGCCGAACAGCGTGCCGACGCTCGGATCGAGCCGGAGCAGATCCTCGCAGAACGCGCGGCTCACCTCGTCCAGCTTCAGGACGGCGGTGGCGAAGCTGTTGCGGACGCTTTGGATCTGGCAGGGTGTCATCTCACTTCTCCCGCACACCGAGGCGGCAAGACGGCTGCCGCATGACGGGGCGATTGCCATCATTGCGACGACAGGTTTCGCGATGATGTCGCGGAGCGCCCGGTTTTGTTTCAATTGTTTCAGGGGGGCGCGCCGGCTCAGATGCGGCGGCTCTCGCCGATCCGCATCACCCAGGCGGCGGCGCCGTAGCCCGCGGCCGCGGCGGCACGGCGGAACCGCTCGGGCGGCTCGAACGGCGGCTCGTCGGTCAGCACGATCGAGCCCCAGTGCATGCCGACGATCCGCGCGGCCCGCAGTTCAAGGCCGATCTGCACCGCCTCCTCGGGCGTGGTGTGCGAGCCCCGCATCAGGAGGCGCGGCTCGTAGGCGCCAATCGGCAGCAGCGCGAGGTCGAAGCGGTCGAGCCCGACCGCCAGCTCTGCGAACATCGGGCCGTAGGCGGTATCGCCTGCGAAATAGATCCGCCGGCGCCGGCTCTCGATGACGTAGCCCGTCCACAACGTCCTGTTGCGGTCGAACAGCGTCCGCTTGGAGAAATGGATCGCCGGCAGCGCCGTGATCCGCAGGCCCTGCGCCACGGTCCTCTGGTGCCAGTCGAGTTCCTGGACGTCGGCGTAACCGCGCGCGGTGAAGTAGCGCGCGAGGCCTAGCGGCACCACGACCCGGATGCGCGCCTTGCCGGGCAGCGCGTCGATGGTGGAGAGATCGAGATGGTCGTAGTGACCGTGCGACAGCAGGATCACGTCGATCCGCGGCAGCTGCTCGGGCCGCAGCGCCGGCGGCGCGAAGCGCCTGGGCCCGAGCGGCGCGAGCGGCGAGGCATGGTCGGTCAGAAACGGATCAGTCAGCAGCGTGAGGCCGTCGAGGCGGATCAGGAAGCTGGCGTGGCCGAGCCAGGTCAGGCTGTCGGCGCCGTTCTGGCCGTCGATGCCGGCACGGACGTCGGCCGGTGCCAGGACGTGGCCGGCGGGCAGCGCGATCGCCGGTCGGCGGCCGACTAGGTGGCGGAGGAAGAAGCCGGTCCAGTCGAGCAAGCTGCCGCCCGCCAGCGGGCTGCCGGGCGGGTTGCGAAAGCCGCCAGCGGCGTGGTGGTAGGGACCCCTCGGGCCGGGCCCCGCCGCGGCGGGGCCCGTGCGCCCGGCAGCGGGAGGGTCAAAGGAACGGGAGGGTTCGTCCGTCATGCTGTCGCTCCGGCGCGATGCCGCATCGCAGGCTCGGGGGCCATGGCCACAACATAGCCGCCCGGCGCGGCGTGCCCAGGCAGCACCACGGTGCACCGCAGCGGCCTTGAAACCGTCATGCGGATCGTCTAGCCCTAGGGAGGTACAAGATCGGACGCTCGCGGGCGGAGGGAATCGCGTGAACTCGCAAGTCCGTGCGAGGCGGACCACATAGATGACGGTCGAGGTCGCGACAGGGGCGCTGCCACCGCTCGACGCCTGCCCCGCTTTGGTTCTTAACGCCGACTATCGTCCGCTCAGCTATTTTCCACTGTCGACTTGGCACTGGCAGGAGACGATCAAGGCGATCTTCCTCGACCGGGTCATGGTGCTGTCGCATTACGACCGCGTCGTGCGCTCGCCGTCGGCCGAGCACCGCCTACCGAGCGTCGTGGCGCTGCGGCAATACATTCCGCTGAGCCGGCGGCCGCCGTTCACCCGCTTCAACGTCTTCCTGCGCGACCGCTTCACCTGCCAGTATTGCGGCCATTCGGAAACCGCGGCGGAGCTGACCTTCGATCACGTCGTGCCACGCTCGCGCGGCGGCCACACCTGCTGGGACAACGTCGTCGCCGCCTGCACCCGCTGCAATCTCACCAAAGGCAACCGGCTGCCGGACGAATGCGGCATGAAGCCCCAGCACAGGCCGGGGATGCCGACGACCTACGAGCTGCAGGAGCGCGGCCGCGCCTTCCCGCCGAACTTCCTGCACGCGAGCTGGCGCGACTTCCTGTACTGGGACACCGAGCTCGAGCCATAGCCCGGCCGCGGTGGTGCGGTTTTGCCACATTGATGCTGGAGATTTGCGCCGGACTGCAGTTGCTCGGCGGCGGGGCGTCCGCGCGACTGGCAATTCGGCCCCGAAGCGCCAAAGTTGACGGGCGAGACAGCTAGGCGAAGGAGACTGAGCGATGTCCGGTGGAGGCGCTGTCGCCAAGGCGCTTCACGCCGCCTTGGCGTGCCTGCTCGGGCTGGGCGCGCTCGCCCTGGGGGTCGCGGCGACGGCGCAGGAGATGACGTTCTTCCGGATCGGCACGGGCGGCGTTGCCGGCACCTACTACCCGATCGGCGGCCTGATCGCCGACATCATCAGCAGCCCGCCGGGCGCGCGCCCCTGCGAGCGCGGCGGCAGCTGCGGCGTGCCGGGCCTCGTCGGGATCGTCCAGAGCTCGAACGGCGCGGTCGCCAATGTCGAGGCGATCGGCTCCGGCGAGGTGGAGAGCGGCTTCGTCCAGTCGGACGTCGCGTACTGGGCGTACACCGGCACCGGCATCTACGAGGGTAAGCCCAAGGTCGACAACCTGCGCGCCATCGCCAATCTTTACCCCGAGAGCATTCACCTGGTCGCCCGCAAGGGCGCCGGCATCCGCTCCGTGCAAGATCTCGCCGGCAAGCGCGTGTCGCTCGACGAGCCCGGCTCCGGCACGCTGGTCGACGCGCGGGTCATCCTCGACGCCTTCGGCCTGGCCGAGGACGACCTGCAGGCCAAATACATCAAGCCTAGCGAAGCGGTCTCCCAGATGAGCGCCGACGAGCTGGACGCGTTCATCTTCGTCGCGGGTTATCCGACCGCCTCGGTCGAGGAGCTCTGCGCGAGCGCCGGCTGCGAGCTGGTGCCGATCGACGGCCCGCAGGTCGACGAGCTGCTCAAGAACTACCGGTTCTTCGCCAAGGACGTCATACCGGCGGGCACGTATGACGACATTCCGGACACCCCGACCGTGAGCGTCGGCGCGCAGTGGGTGGTGGGCGCCGAGGTCGACGAGGAGCTGGTCTACGGTATCACCAAGGCGCTGTGGCACGAGAACGCCCGCAAGCTGCTCGACGAGGGCCACCCCAAGGGGTCCTCGATCAGGCTCGAGACCGCGCTCGACGGGATTGCCATCCCGCTGCACCCCGGGGCGGCGCGCTACTATCGGGAAGTCGGAATGCTGAAGTAGCCGCCGGGGCGGCGCGCTCAGGCGGCCGGCCGCAGGACGACGCGGCCGGAGACCCGGCCGGCGCGCAGATCCTCGAGCGCCTGGGGCGCGGCCGACAGCGGCCGCACGTCCAGCGGGATCGGCGGCACCTTCCCCTGTCTGCCGAGCGCCATGACCTCCTCCATCTCCTCGAGCGTCCCGACATAGGAGCCGCGCAGGGTCAGGGCGCGCTGCGGCATCAGCGGCAGCGGCAGCGACATGGCGCCGCCATAGAGGCCGACATGGATCAGCGTGCCGCCCTTGCGCAGAACGTCGAGGCCGAAGCGCGCGGTCTGCGGCGCGCCGACGAAGTCGATGGCGGCGCGCGCCCCGCCGCCGGTCAGCTCGATCACCTTGGCGACCGCGGCCGGCTCGCCGTTGTCGATGGTCGCGAACGCGCCGGCCTGGCGGGCGATGCCGCGCTTCTGCGCGTCGACATCGGCGACGATCAGCCGCGCCGGCACGACCGACGGCGCGATGTGCAGACCGCTCAGACCGACCCCGCCGGCGCCGATCAGCACCAGATGATCGTCCTCGGCGAGCGGCGCCACCTTCCTGAGCGCGGCGTAGGCGGTGAGCCCGGCGCAGGCGAAGGTGCAGGCGAGTTCCGGCGGCACATCGCCGTAATCGACGAGATATTTCGCGTGCGGCACGATCACGTAGTCGCTGTAGCCGCCGTTCACCCTGGCGCCGAGAAACTTCGGCGACAGGCAGAGCTGCTCGCGCTCATGCGTGCACACGGCGCACTGCCGGCAGCCGATCCAGGGAAACGCGACGCGCGGCGCGCCGACCTCGACGCCCTTCGCCTCCGGGCCCAAAGCCTCGACCACGCCCACGATCTCGTGGCCGAGCGTCAGGGGGAGGGTCGCGCCGAGCTTGCCCAGCTCCGCCTTCCTGCCCTCGCCGAGATCGAAATAGCCGTCGTTGATGTGCAGGTCGGAATGGCAGATGCCGGCTGCGGTCACCCGCAGCAGGACTTCGGTGCCCTGCGGCGTCGGCGTCGGCTGCTCGCGAAGCTCGATCGGCTTGCCCCACTCGACGATCTGGTAGCTGCGCATGCTCCCCCCGATCATGCTCACGCGTCGATGATGACGGCGCGGAAGTCGTTGACGTTGGTCAGCGTCGGCCCGGTGACGACGAGATCGCCGAGCGCGCTGAAAAAGCCGTAGGCGTCATTGTCCGCCAGCATCGCCTTGGCGTCGAGGCCGAGCGCCTCGCCGCGCGCAAGCGTGTCGGGCGTGACGATCGCACCGGCATTGTCCTCGCTGCCGTCGATGCCGTCGGTGTCGGCGGCGAGCGCGCTGATGCCCGCGGCCGCCTTGAGATGGATCGCCAGCGCCAGCAGGAACTCGGTATTGCGGCCGCCGCGGCCGCGGCCGCGCAGGGTGACCGTCGTCTCGCCGCCCGACAGCAGCACGCAGGGCGCCGGCGCCGGCTGGCCGTGCCGGCGCACCTGCAGCGCGATCGCCGCGAGCACCTTGCCGACCTCGCGCGCCTCGCCCTCGATCGCATCGCCGAGGATGACCGGCTCGAGGCCGAGTTCGCGGGCCACGTCGGCGGCCGCCTCGAGCGAGGCCTGCGGCGTCGCGATCACGGTCGTCGTGACGCCCGCGAGCCGCGGGTCGCCGGGCTTGGGCGTCTCATCGGCGGCGGCGCGCAGGTGCTCGATGACGGCCGCGGGCTCGGTGATGGCGTAGCGCTCGACCACCGCGAGCGCCTCCGCGAAGGTGCTGGCGTCCGGCACGGTCGGGCCCGAGCCGATCACCGCCGGATCGTCGCCCGGCACGTCCGAGATCACCAGGGTGACCACCTTGGCCGGGTGCGCCGCCGCCGCCAGCCGGCCACCCTTGATCGCCGACAGGTGCTTGCGCACGGTGTTCATCTGGCCGATGTCGGCGCCCGAGGCGAGCAGGGCGCGATTGAGCGCCTGCTTGTCCTCCAGGCTGATGCCCGGCGCCGGCAGAGCCAGCAGGGCCGAGGCGCCGCCCGAAATCAGGCACAGCACGAGGTCGTCCGGCCCCGCCGCCTCGGCCAGCCGCAGCATCCTCGCCGCCGCCTCGCGGCCGGCGGCGTCCGGCACCGGGTGCGCCGCCTCGACGACCTCGATCCGCCGGCAGGGCACGGCATGGCCATAGCGGGTGACCACGAGGCCCTCGACCGGCCCCGGCATGTGCTGCTCGACCTCCTGCGCCATGGCCGCGGCGGCCTTGCCGGCGCCCAGCACGATCGTCCGCCCGGCCGGCGGCTCCGGCAGATGCGCGGCGACCGCGCTCGCCGGGCTCGCGGCCTCGATCGCAGCATCCAGCAGCCGGCGCAGCCGGGTCTGGTCCTGGATCATGGTCATGACCGAGCTCATCGCCCCTCCCGGGGCCACCATAGCGTCGGGGTGGCCGCGAATCCATCCGGGCGCCGGCCTCTCGGCCGGCAAAAGCGTCAGCCGGGCCGCCACGCGTCGCTGAGATGGTGCGGCAGGCGCCAGGGCCGCACCGCCACCACGTCGAAGCGGAGATCGAAGTCGCGATAGCGGGGATGCAGCGCCAGGAACAGCTGCGCGCTACGCTCGGTGCGCTCGCGCTGGTGGCGGCCGAGCGCGGCCAGCGCCTGCTCGCGGTCGGCGCGCGCCTTCACCTCGACAAAGGCGAGCAGCCGGCCGCGCCGGACGACAAGGTCGATCTCGCCGAGCGGCGTGCGAAAGCGCCGGGCGACCACCTGATAACCGCGCAGGCGCAGGCTCCAGGCCGCGAGCGTCTCGGCGAGCCGGCCCCAGGCCTCGCGCCGCGCGCGGCTCATCCCGCCTTCTTCGCCGCCCGCTGCTTCAGGGCGATCGCGCGGCGATAGGCCTCGCGCCGGCCGATCCCGGTCGCGGCCGCGACGCTGGCGGCGGCGGCCGTCGGCGACATTTCGGCGAGCGCCTCCCG
>DASUGG010000100.1:0-3677 GCA_036274135.1 Geminicoccaceae bacterium | reverse complement strand
GTCAAGGAGGCGGGCCTGCCCTACATCACGATCCTGACCGACCCGACGACCGGCGGCGTGACCGCCTCCTTTGCGATGCTGGGCGACATCGCGATCGCCGAGCCAGGCGCGCGCATCGGCTTCGCCGGCCGCAGGGTCATCGAGCAGACCATCCGCGAAAGCCTGCCCGAGGATTTCCAGACCTCCGAGCACCTGCTCGAGCACGGCATGATCGACATGGTCGTGCACCGCCTCGCGCTGCGCGAGACGCTGGCGCGCATCCTGCGCCTGCTGATGCAGCCGCAGGCAACGGACGGCAGCGTGGCCGGCGCGAGCGAGGCGCTGCCGCTGAGCCTCGGCGACGCCAGCGAGGTCACGATCGAGGTCGCGGATCGACGGGGCGCGGGCAAAGGCGGTGACGAGCTTCAGCAGTGACCTGATCCTCGAGCGCCTGCGCGGGCTGCACCCGAGGGCGATCGATCTCTCGCTGGCGCGCATCGAGCGCCTGCTGGCGGCGCTCGGCCATCCCGAAGAGCGCCTGGCGCCGGTCGTGCATATCGCCGGCACCAACGGCAAGGGCTCGACGCTCGCGATGCTCGACGCGATGCTGCAGAACGACGGCCGCCGCGTGCAGCGCTACATCTCGCCGCATCTGGTGCATTTCAACGAACGCTTCCTGTTCGACGGCCGGCCGATCGAGGAGCCCGCGCTGGCCGAGGTGCTGGAGCATTGCGAGCGCGTCAACCAGGGCCTGCCGATCACCGAGTTCGAGATCACGACGGCGGCGGCGTTCCTGGCCTTCGCCCGCCGGCCGGCCGACCTCCTGCTGCTCGAGACCGGGCTCGGCGGCCGCCTCGACGCGACCAACGTGATCGCCCGGCCGCGGCTCACGGCGCTCTCGCCGATTTCGCTCGACCATCAGAGCTTTCTCGGCGAGCAGGTCGCGCAGATCGCGTTCGAGAAGGCGGGCATCCTGAAGCAAGGCGTGCCCTGCATGGTCGGGCCGCAGCCGGCCGAGGCGCTCGCGGTGATCGAGGCGCGCGCGGCCGAGGTCGGCGCTCCGTTGCAGGTCCACGGCCGCGACTGGTTGGCGCGCCGGGCCGGCGAGCGGCTTCTGGTCGAGACAGGCGGGCAGACGCTCGATCTGCCCCTGCCGGTGCTGGCCGGCGCGCATCAGATCGACAATGCCGGGCTCTCGGTCGTGTGCGCGCTGGCGCTCGGCGACCTGGCGCCCGGCCGCGAAGCCCTCGCCGCCGGCCTGCGGACCGCAAGCTGGCCCGCCCGGCTGCAGCGCCTGACGCGCGGCCCTCTCGTCGATCGGCTGCACGAGGGCAGCGCGCTCTGGCTAGACGGCGGGCACAACCCGGCCGCGGGCTGCGCGCTCGCCGACGGCCTGCGGAACCACGATCCGCGGCCCTGGCACCTCGTGGTCGGGATGCTCAAGACCAAGGATCACCGCGGCTTCCTGACGCCGCTGGCGCCACTCGCGCGCTCGATCCGCACCGTGCCGGTGCCGGACGAGCCGGCGAGCTGGGATCCCGTCGCGGCCGCGGACTGGCTGCGCACATGCGGCGCCGATGCCGCACCCGCGACCAGCGTGGACGCCGCGCTCGCGGTGCTGGTCGAGGCTGCGCTGCAGCCCGCGCGCGTGCTTATCTGCGGCTCGCTCTATCTCGCCGGTCACGTGCTGCGCGACAACGCCTAGCCTTTCGCGACAGCGCCCGCAGAAGTTCTCGGAAAGCCGCACCTCACGGTCGGCGGACGGGCCTGCCGGGGAGGCTGCCGGTCAGCCGATCGCAAAGGCGTCGCCCCCGACCCGGACGCCGGCCGAACGGCGCCGCGCGCATCCGCCACGGCGCCGACGGATGCGTGCGCGGCGACAACCAAAGGACCCCGAAGGCCGCAGGAATCCTGGCGAAAGGGCGCCGCCGCCGACCTTCGGCCCGGCGGGCGCCCCATGGCCCGCGGGTTTGCGAGGGCCGGCGTTTGCAGCTACCTTCGTCGCCGTCGGCAGAAGGGACGGGCGGCCGGGCGCGGGCTTGCGCATTCGGTGCGGCTGAGCGCCAGAGGAGGGGCAGATGAGCGAAGAGAATCCGTACGGCTTCGAGACGCTGGCGATCCACGCCGGCGCCGCGCCCGATCCGACGACCGGCGCGCGCGCGACGCCGATCTACCAGACCACCTCCTTCGTGTTCGACGACGTCGAGCACGCCGCCTCGCTGTTCAACCTGCAGCGCTTCGGCAACATCTACTCGCGGATCACCAATCCCACGGTCTCGGTGCTCGAGGAGCGGATCGCGGCGCTCGAGGGCGGCACGGCGGCCTGCGCCGTCGCGAGCGGCCACGCCGCCCAGTTCATCGCCTTCCTCAACCTGATGCAGCCGGGCGACGAGATCGTCTCCTCGGCCAAGCTCTACGGTGGCTCCATTACCCAGCTCAGCGAGACGTTCCCGAAGTTCGGCTGGCGCGCGCGCTTTGTCGATCCGACCAGGCCGGCGGAGTTCAAGAAGGCGCTGCGCAAGCGGACCAGGGCGATCTTCGTCGAGAGCGCCTCGAACCCGGACGGGGTGATCTGCGACCTCGAGGCGATCGCCGCCATCGCGCACGAGGCAGGCATCCCGCTGGTCGTCGACAACACCATGCCGACGCCCTATCTCTGCCAGCCCATCCGGCACGGCGCCGACATCGTGGTGCACTCGATGACCAAGTACATCGGCGGCCACGGCAACTCGATGGGCGGGGTCATCGTCGACGGCGGCAGCTTCGACTGGTTCCAGAACGACAAGTTCCCGGCGATGACCGAGCCCACGAAGGCCTATCACGGGGTGCGCTTCGCCGAGACGTTCGGCGACTTCGGCTTCGCCATGCGCTGCAAGACGGTGGGGCTGCGCGACATCGGGCCCTGCCTGTCGCCGTTCAACGCGTTCATGCTGCTGACCGGCGTCGAGACGCTGCCGCTGCGCATGCAGCGCCACGTCGAGAACGCGCAGACGGTGGCCACCTGGCTGGCGGAGCACCCGCTGGTCGCCTGGGTGTCCTATCCCGGCCTGCCGCACAGCCCCTACCGCGCGCTCGCCGAGCGCTACATGCCGCGCGGCACCGGCGCGGTCTTCACGTTCGGCGTGGTGGGCGGCTACGAGATGGGGGTGCGGGTGGTCGAGGCCTGCGAGCTGCTCTCGCACCTCGCGAACATCGGCGACACGCGCTCGCTGATCATCCATCCCGCCTCGACCACGCATCGCCAGCTCGACGAGGAGCAGTTGCGCAAGGCGGGGGCGGGGCCTGAGGTCGTGCGCCTGTCGATCGGCCTCGAGACCGCGGCCGACATCGTCGCCGATCTCGACCAAGCGCTGCGCGCGGCCGGGCGCACCACCACAGCGAGCGCGGCATAGACGGCTCGGCGTCCGAACGCAGCGTCGACATTGCGGCGGTGGCTCTTCCCCGAGCCCCATGCTCAAGCTTGCCCTGGAAAGAGTAATTATGGTAGAAAGAATGCAGCAGTTTCTACCATGGAACCCGATCATGAGCCTCAACATCAAGAGTGCAGAAGCGCACGAGCTGGCGGCTGAGCTGGCGCGTCTCACTGGTGAGAGCATGACCAAGGCGGTAACCGAAGCGCTCCGTGAGCGCTTGGAGCGGGAGCGTCGTCGTCGCGATGAGGAGGCGGTCGTCGCGAAGGCGATGACGATCGCGCGGCG
>DASUGG010000099.1:0-8536 GCA_036274135.1 Geminicoccaceae bacterium | reverse complement strand
GGGAGGCGGCGATGGACGTACGCGCGGCGGTGGCGCACAAGGCGGGCGAGCCGCTCTCGGTCGAGACGGTGCAGCTCGAGGGGCCCAGGGCGGGCGAGGTGATGGTCGAGATCCGCGCCACCGGGATCTGCCACACCGACGAGTTCACGCGCTCGGGCGCCGACCCGGAGGGCATCTTCCCGGCGATTTTGGGGCACGAGGGGGCGGGCGTCGTGGTCGAGGTCGGGCCCGAGGTGCGCTCGCTCAAGAAGGGCGACCACGTGATCCCGCTCTACACCCCCGAATGCCGCGAGTGCGAGTACTGCCTGTCGCGCAAGACCAATCTCTGCCAGAAGATCCGCGCGACGCAGGGGCAGGGGCTGATGCCGGACGGCAGCTCGCGTTTCAGCCAGGACGGCCAAAAGATCTTCCACTACATGGGGACCTCGACCTTCGCCAACTACACGGTGCTGCCGGAGATCGCGGTGGCGAAGATCCGCGAGGACGCGCCGTTCGACAAGGTCTGCTACATCGGCTGCGGCGTGACCACGGGCATCGGTGCTGTGATCAACACCGCCAGGGTCGAGCCCGGCGCGAACGTCGTGGTGTTCGGGCTCGGCGGCATCGGCCTGAACGTGATCCAGGGCGCGAGGCTGGCCGGCGCCAACATGATCGTCGGCGTCGACACCAACCCCAGCAAGGCCAAGCTGGCGGAGCAGTTCGGGATGACGCATTTCGTCAACCCGAAGGAGGTGGACGACCTGGTGCCGTATCTGGTGGACCTGACCAGGGGCGGCGCCGACTACAGCTTCGAGTGCATCGGCAACGTCGCGACGATGCGCCAAGCGCTGGAGTGCTGCCACAAGGGCTGGGGCGAGTCGGTGATCATCGGCGTGGCGCCGGCCGGGGCGGAGATCTCGACGCGGCCGTTCCAGCTGGTGACGGGCCGGGTGTGGCGCGGCACCGCGTTCGGCGGCGCGCGCGGCCGCACGGATGTGCCCAGGATCGTCGACTGGTACATGCAGGGCAGGATCCAGATCGACCCGCTGATCACCCACACCATGCCGCTCGACAAGATCAACGACGCCTTCGACCTCATGCACCAGGGCAAATCCATCCGCTCCGTCGTCCTCTATTGAGGCCCGCAGCCGGCAGAAAGGATGAGGATCGGGCCGAGGACGCGATGCGGCGTGGAGGCATGGCGCGGCGGGCGGCGGGCGACCCGCCTCCGCGACGGCCTGCCGTCCGCCGGGGGCGATCCGGTCCGCCATTCGCACGAGGGTTGAGATGAGATGACATCCGAGCTCGTCAAGCAGCACCGGTGCTACGGCGGCACGCAGTGCGTCTATCGGCACGAATCGAGCGCGACGCAGGGCGCCATGGAGATCGCGGTCTATCTGCCGCCGCAGGCCGAGCGCGGCGAGGTGCCGGTGCTGTACTGGCTCTCGGGTCTGACCTGCACCTGGGCCAACTTCACCGAGAAGGCGGGGGCGCAGCGGCTGGCCGCCGAGCACGGCCTGATGATCGTGGCGCCCGACACCAGCCCGCGCGGCACCGACTTTCCGGGCGAGCACGACGCCTATGATTTCGGCAGCGGCGCCGGCTTCTATGTCGACGCGACCCAGGAGCCCTGGAGCCGCAACTACCGCATGTACACCTACGTCACGCAGGAACTGCCGGCGCTGATCGAGGCGCGCCTGCCGGTCGACCGGGAGCGCCGCGGCATCTTCGGCCATTCGATGGGCGGCCATGGCGCGCTGATCTGCGCGCTCAAGAACCCCGAGCGCTACCGCTCCCTCTCGGCCTTCGCGCCGATCGCCGCGCCGATGCGCTGCCCCTGGGGCGAGAAGGCGTTCCGGGGCTATCTCGGCGACGACCGCGAGACCTGGCGGGCCTGGGACGCGACCGAGCTGGCGGCGGGCTCGGGCTGGCAGAGCGAGGTGCTGGTCGACCAGGGCACGGCCGACGATTTCCTCGACGAGCAGCTCAAGCCGGAGCTCCTGCAGGAGGCGTTCCGCGCCGCCGCCATTCCCCTCACCCTGCGCTACCAGGCCGGTTACGACCACAGCTACTACTTCATGGCGAGCTTCATCGCCGACCATTTCGCGCACCACGCAAGGCTGCTGAAGGCATAGGCGCCGGCCGCCGCCTCAAGCCTGGCGTTCGGCTGCCGCTGGTGTCGATCCGGCGTTGAAATCGGCCATGCGTACGACGACCACACCGGACGAGCTCCACGAGGCTGATTTCTACGCCTGGACCAAGCGACAGGCCTTGGCGCCGCGCCGCTTCGCGAAGGCGCGGCCGAACCGACACGGTCTACAGCCTGGCGCAAACGATCATCGAGCATCTCACCGACCATCCGGCGCCACCTGAAGCGCGACCTCGACGCGGTCTACGCCGATGGCCGGGGGATCGTCGCGCGCAAGATGCGGCGCCACGGGGAAGACGAGGCCGCCGCGGCCTTGCCTGCTTCCTGCGTCTACACGATCGAGCAGGTGCTCGGGGACTGGCTGCCCGAGCTGGCGGCGCGCGCCTTAGCCGAGGCAGCCCCGCGCCGCGGGAATATCCATCGTTGCGATGCTGTTGATGGGCGCGACGATCGCCGCTGCCGCGACGACCAGCGTTCGATCGACCAGCCCGAAAGGGTGGCGTCCGTCGCCAAGGCCGGGCATGTAGGGTAGGGCTGCCGGTCGGACCGGCCCATGCCGTCGCTGCCGCGGGACGTTGCGCATGCTCGAGCTCCTGACCGATCCGAATGCCTGGCTCAGCCTGGCCACCCTCGCGGTGCTCGAGATCGTGCTCGGCATCGACAATATCATCTTCCTGTCGATCGTCTCGGGCCGCCTGCCGGAATCGCAGCAGGCCTTGGCGCGCCGCATCGGCCTCGGCCTCGCCCTGCTCGCCCGCGTCCTGCTCCTGCTCAGCCTGACCTGGATGATCGGCCTGACCGAGCCGATCCTCGTGATCGCCGACTTCCCGCTGTCCTGGCGCGACATCGTACTCGGCGGCGGCGGCCTGTTCCTGCTCGTCAAGGGGACGATGGAGATGCACCACATGCTCGAGGGCTACGGCGGCGAGAGCGTCGCCGGCACCGCGAGCTTCGCCGCCGTGATCAGCCAGATCGTGGTGCTCGACCTGGTGTTCTCCCTGGACTCGGTAATCACCGCGATCGGCATCGCCGAGCACATCCCGATCATGATCGCGGCGATCGTGATCGCGATGGCGGTGATGCTGCTCGCCGCCGAGCCGACCGCGCGTTTCGTCAACGCCCATCCGACGGTGAAGATGCTGGCGCTGTCCTTCCTGCTCCTGGTCGGGGTCGCGCTGGTCGCCGACGGGCTGCATTTTCACATTCCGCGCGGCTACCTGTACTTCGCGATCGCGTTCTCGATCGGGGTCGAGTCGCTCAATCTGCTGGCGGCGCGCGCCCGCCGGCGGCGGCGCGAACGGCTGGCCAGGGGCGGCGATTGAGCTACCGCCGCTGCCGCTGCATGTACCGGCCGACCGGCGCGTCCTCCCAGCCGCACCGGCGATAGAGGCCGTGCGCATCCGCCGTGGACAGGAGCCAGCGCCGGACCGCGGCCAGCCGCGGGTCGTCCTGCACGCTCTGCACCAGCCATTTGCCGAGGCCGCGCCGACGGTACGGCTCGAGCACGAATACGTCCGACAGCCACGCGATGCGGGCGTGGTCGGTGACGACGCGGGCGAAGCCCACCTGGCGGTCGCGGCCCTCGTCCATCAGGTTGTAGACCAGCGCCGCGCGCACCGACTGCTCCAGCGTCGCGCGCGGCAGCCCGTTGCCCCAATAGCTGTCGACGATGAAGCCGCACACCATGTCGAGATCGGTCGCCGCCGGGTCGGTGAGGATCGCGAAGCCGTCGCGCCGCCAGGCCGGGTAGGCGCTCATCCGGCTTTGCGGATGCGGAAGGAGAACTCGCCGTCGCGCTCGGCCTGCTCGACCAGAATGTGACCGGTCGCCTGGCAGAACGCCTGGAAATCGCGCACCGTGCCGGGATCGGTCGCGACGATCCGCAGCACCGCGCCCGGCGCCGCGCCCTGCATCGCCTTGCGGGCGCGCAGCACCGGCAGCGGGCACTTCAGGCCGCGCATGTCGAGCGTGATGTCGGACATTCGCAACTCCGGGTCGCTCACGTGCCGCATGATGCCATTCGCGGCGCGAGTGCGCTACACTGGCACCGCTTGGCAGCCACGGAGGCTGCAGGAGCGATGCGATGGCGCGGGCGCCGATCGACGACTGCTTTGCCCACGATCCCGAGCGCCTGCCGGCGGCCGAGGCGCTCGCCCTGCTGCGTGCGCGGGTGCGCCCGGTGACGGGCCGCGAGAGAGTGCCGCTGGCGCAGGCGCACGGCCGGATTCTCGCCGAAGCGGTGAGCAGCGAGCGCGACGTGCCGGGCTTCGACAACGTCGCGGTCGACGGCTTCGCCTTCGCGCACGACGCCCTCCTGCCGGATCGGCCGACCCGCCTGCCGCTCGCGCCGGGTCGCGCCGCCGCCGGGCATCCCTTCGCAGGGCCTCTCGCCCGCGACATGGCGCTACGCGTGCTGACCGGCGCGCCGATGCCGGCCGGCGCGGACACGGTGCTGATGCAGGAGGACGTCACCCTCGACGGCGATGCCGTGCTGATCCCACCAGGCGTCCGGCGCGGCGCGAACCGGCGCAAGGCCGGCGAGGACATGCGGGGCGGCCAGATCGTCCTGCAGCCCGGCCTGCGCTTGCGGCCGCACGATGTTGGCGCGGCGGCGAGCGCCGGCCGCGGCATGCTCGAGGTTTTCCGGCCGTTGCGGGTCGCCCTGCTCTCGACCGGCGACGAGCTGTGCGAGCCCGGCGAGCCGCTGCCGCCGGGCGCCACCTACGATGCCAACCGCACCATCCTTGGCGGCCTGCTGCGGGGCCTCGGCTGCGAGGTCCACGATCTCGGCATCCTGCCGGATCGGCCCCAGGCCGTGGATCGCGCCATCCTCAAGGCTGCCAGGCTCGATGCCATCGTGACGTCGGGCGGCGCCTCGCGCGGCGACGAGGACCACGTCGTGCGCGCCGTCGAGCGCCTCGGCAAGCTGCATTTCTGGCAGATCGCGGTGAAGCCGGGCCGCCCGCTGGCCTTCGGCCAGCTCGGCGGCTGCACGCTCATCGGCCTGCCGGGTAACCCGGTAGCGGCGGTGATCTGCTTTCTCTATTTCGCGCGGCCGGTCCTGATCGCGCTCGGCGGCGGCCGCTGGCCGGAGCCGCAAGGCTTTCCGGTGCGCGCCGATTTCGCCATGGCCAAGAAGCCTGGCCGGCGCGAATATCTGCGCGCGCGGCTGGTCGACAGCGCCGACGGCGTGCTCGCGGTCAGGCGGATCGAGCGCGAGGGTTCGGGCATCCTCACCTCGCTGACCGAAGCCGACGGCCTGGTCGAGCTGGCCGAGGAGCTGACCCGCGTCGAGCGCGGCGATCCAGTCCGGTTCGTGCCCTTCAGCGAGCTCGGCGTCGGATGAGCCGCCAGCGCAGTCCCGCCGGCAAGCTTCCATAACGCAATGTTGACGGTCGTCGCGCTAGCTTCGCACGCCCGGCCTGGCCTGGGTTGTGTTGCCTCTGCCGGATCGGCGGACGGGCACATGCGGGGAGTGGCATGATCCCTTCGGCGTTGGCTCGCTGGCCGGGCCTGGCTCGGTTCCTGCGGGACCTGTTCGGCAGCGACGAGGCGCCGCCGACGGTCGCGCTGCCGCCGAGCCGTCCCTATCCCTGGGAAGCGCACTATCCGGCCGGGCTGTCCTGGGACTTCGAGCTCGCGCCGAAGCCGCTGTTCGCCGTGCTCGACGAGGCCGTGGCGCGCTACCCGGACCGGCCCTGCCTCGACTTCCTCGGCCGCAAGTCGACCTACCGCGAGATCGGCCGGCTGGTGGACCGCGCCGCCAAGGGGTTCCAGATGCTGGGCGTGCGCAAGGGCGTGCGCGTCGGGCTGTTCCTGCCGAACTGCACCTACTACGTGATCTGCTTCTTCGCCGTGCTCAAGGCCGGCGGCACGGTCGTCAACTACAACCCGCTCTACGCCGAGCGCGAGATCGCCCGCCAGATCGAGGATTCGGGAACCTCGATCATGGTCACCCTGAACATCAAGACGCTCTATCCCAAGGTGGCGCCGCGCCTGAACGACACCTGCCTCGAGACGATCGTGGTCGGCTCGATGGGCGGCCTGCTGCCCTGGCGGCAGCGCACGCTGTTCGCGCTGCTGCGGCAGAAGGAGATCGCCGAGGTCGCGCAGGACCTGCACCACGTCCGGTTCAAGATGCTGGTCGCCAATGACGGCCGCCCGGCGCCGGTCGAGATCCGGCCGCGCGAGGACGTCGCGGTGCTGCAGTACACCGGCGGCACGACCGGCCGGCCGAAGGGCGCCATGCTGACGCACGCCGCGCTGCACGCCAACACCGAGCAGGTGCGGCGCTGGGCGGTCGGCAGCCGGCCGGGCCAGGAGACGGTGATCGGCACCCTGCCGCTGTTCCACGTCTTCGGCATGACCGGCGTGATGAACGCGAGCCTCGCGGCGGGCTTCGAGATCATCCTGCTGCCGCGCTTCCGGCTCGACGAGCTGCTGAAAGTGATCCACACCCAGCGCGCGACCGTGATGCTGGGCGTGCCGACGATGTATTCGGCGATCAACGGCTCGGCCCTGCTCGATCGCTACGACCTGTCGAGCCTGCGCTTTTGCATCTCCGGCGGCGCGCCGCTGCCGCGCCAGGTGCAGGAGACCTTCGAGCAGCGCACCGGCTGCGTGCTGGTCGAGGGCTACGGCCTGACCGAGGCCGGGCCGGTCTGCACCATCAATCCCTTCGGCGCCGCCCGCCGCAGCGGCTCGGTCGGCCTGCCGCTGCCCGGCACGCTGGTCGAGATCGCCTCGATCGACGACCCCGAGCGGTTGCTGCCGCCCGGCAAGCGCGGCGAGATCTGCATCTCCGGGCCGCAGGTGATGGCGGGCTACGGCGCGCATCCCGAGGAGACCGCGCGGGTGCTGCGTGGCGGCCGGCTGTACACCGGCGACGTCGGCTATCTCGATGCCGACGGCTACCTCTACCTGATCGACCGGATCAAGGACCTGATCCTGTCCGGCGGCTTCAACGTCTATCCGCGCATGGTCGAGGAGGCGATCGAGCTGCATCCGGCGGTCGCCGAGGTCGCGGTCTGCGGCGTGCCCGATGCGCATCGCGGCGAGATCGTCAAGGCCTTCGTCATCCTGCGCCCCGAGCAGACGCTGAGCGCCGCCGAGCTGCGCGCCTTTCTCAAGGACAAGCTGGCGCCGTTCGAGCAGCCGCGGCAGATCGAGTTCCGCGACGAGCTGCCGCGAACGTTCCTCGGCAAGCCGTCGCGGCGAAGCCTGATCGCCGAGGCGATGCGGCGGCTGAACGCCGGAGCCAGCGCCGCGACCACCGAGCTGGATGTCCCTGCCGCGTGAGGTGCCATGAGCCTGAACCAGATCACCGACCAGATCCGCGCCCAGCTGCCGCAGCTGGCGTCGCTCGGCTACAGGGTGAAGTTCGCCCTCGACGGCGGGGCCGTGATCCTGATCGACGCCAGCAACCTGCCGCCGACGCTCTCCAACGAGGACGGCGACGCCGACTGCACCATCCGCCTGTCGGCGGACCGGCTGCAGCAGCTGCTCGACGGCCGGATGTCGCCGACGCTCGCCTATACGCTGGGCCAGATCAAGGTGGAGGGCTCGCTCGGCGTCGCGATGAAGCTCGCGAGCCTGCTCGAAAGCTAGCTATCCCTGCCGCGTGACGAGCACCTTGGAGCCGCCGTACTCGAGCTGCGACTGCAGCCAGGTGCCGTCCTCGCCGTACCAGAGCACGCGATCGAGGTCGCCGGTCATCCGGTATTTCCTGGCGGGGACCTGGCGACCGCCGATCACCAGCGTCTCTTGCCCGACGGCCTCGACCCGCACGTGGCGGAGCTTGCCGCGGCGGGCGTCGAACAGCAGCGGCCGGTCGAGCACGGCGTAGTTCCACGGATGATCCGAGACGATCGTCGCCGGCGCCTCGATGAGACCGCGCCGCCGGTCGATCATCACGTGGTCGTCCTCGGCGCGGGCGCTCACCTCGAAGTGCTCGCCGTTGTCGTCGAGCTCGCTCTCGAAGCTGATCAGGCGATCGCCGCGCCAGACCTCGCGATAGCGGCCTTCGAGCGTAAACACCGGCAGGGACAGGACCGTGATCTCGCTCGACATCTCCGTCTCGACCACGAGATCCTCGCCCTGGCACGAGAAGGTGATCACGTGCCGGCCGATCTCGCCGAAGGTCTCGTGGCTGATCTTGTAAACCTCCCGCCCCGGCGAGCGGTCGCAGGCCTGCGAGGGGGCGCTGAGCGCCGCGGACGCCCCGAGGACCCACCCGATCAGCGCCACGCCCGGAGCGAAAGCCGAGCGGGCGAAACTCCACGCCCGTCGCATGGTCAGAACGCGGCGTCCTCGAACTGCATCAGCGGCGCGCTGCCGGCCATGATCTGAGCGAACAGCGCCCCGCTCTCGGGCAGGATCTTGGTCATGAAGAAGCGTGCCGTTCCCAGC
>DASUGG010000098.1:0-15519 GCA_036274135.1 Geminicoccaceae bacterium | reverse complement strand
GTAGGCCAGCTGGTAGAAGCGCGACAGCATCACGCGCAGCCAGGTGCGCCCGCTCTTGCCCCACGACATGAGGACGTAGTCGGCGCGCTGCAGCTTGCGGTGCTCCTCGCGGCCGCGCACCCAGCGGCCGATCGCCTTGTGCTGCCTGCGCGGCAGCAGCAGCAGCATCGCCTCGAGCCGCTGCGCCAACGCATCTCGCGACACCTGCATCGCGCTTCCCCCGCCGTGCCCTCTGCCGCCGCGCGGGCCAAGCCGGCCGGCGCCGCGTCGCGGGCGGTCCTATTAAGGGCTGCCGGCGGGGCTCGGCAAGTCCCGGCGGCCGTGGCGGGGTGCGGCGCCGCTAGCGCTGCTCGGTCCAGCTCTCCGAGAAGGCGAGCGCGCAGGTGCTGAACGGCCGGCCCTCGCGCTCGCGCGGCCAGGGGCGGCCGCGCGCCTGCTCGTCGTTCACGCTCAGGCGGGCGGCGAGCGCCGGGATCAGCACCGTGCAGACGCCGTAGGGCCGCTCCGGCAGGCCGTGCGGCTGGGTGTGCAGCAGCAGCGGCTCGCCGATCTCGTGCCAGGTGAGCACCACCTCGTCGCGGCTCGAGATCACCCGCTCGGTCCAGAAGTAGCGGGGGTCGCCCTCCTTGCTGAACTGCGCGTCGATCACCGGGATCGCAGGATCGCGGGTCTCGGCGTTGAGCATGCCCTGCACCGTCGACTGCAGCCAGCGCGCCATCGCGATGTTGTCGGAATAGATGCGCCACTGGCCGTCGGTCAGCTCGCTCTTGAGGTAGAGGACATGGCCCGGCCCGCCGGGCGAGAAGATGATGCGCCAGAAGCTCGCATCGGTGCTATTGGCGCCGCCGTCGGTCTCGCTCAGGCGGATGAACGGGTTCTCGCCGGTCAGGATGATGCGGTTGGCATCGGCGTTGCTGCTGGTCATGGGCGTCTCCCCGGAAGGTGCCTTCCGATCATAGGTCGCGGCGGCGCGCGCCGATAGGCCGCGCGCCGCGCGCGGGGCTCTTGAATCCGCTTCACGCCGCCGGCAGGTTCTGATCATGGCCGAGCCCAGGATTCCGCTGCCGCCGTTCGCCGCCCTGCGCGCCTTCCACGCCGCCGCCAGCTGCGGGAGGTTCCGCGAGGCGGCGGCGCATCTCGGCGTCACCGAATCGGCGATCAGCCACCAAATCCGGCGGCTCGAGGACGTGCTGCACACGACGCTGTTCGAGCGCTCGGCGACAGGCGTGCGGCTGACGCCGGCCGGCCGGCGCTATCTCGAGGAGATCGACCCTGCGATCCGCCGGATCCAGGCCGCGACCGAGGCGCTGCTGCGCCCGAGCGGCCGACAGGTCGTGCGCCTGACCCTGCCGCCGTCGCTCGCCGCGACCTGGCTGATCCCGAAGCTCGGCGCCTTCGAGCGCGACCATCCGGACGTGGAGCTGCAGCTCGTGCCGACCACCCGGGTCCTGGACCTGCAGCGCGACCAGGTCGAACTGGCGGTGCGCCACGGCAAGGGCGTCTGGCGCGGCATCGAGGCGGCGTTCCTGCTGGAGGAGAAGGCGCTGCCGGTCTGCGCGCCAGGCTATCTCGGTGCCGACGAGGACGCGCCGACGGCGCTGCGGCGCGCCCGGCTGATCGTCAACGCCCGCTTTCCGGACGAGTGGGAGGAGTGGGCGCGCGCCCGCGGCCTCGCGCCGCCGGCGCTGAACGGCGCGATCGAGCTCGAGGGCATCGAGCAGGCGCTGCAGGTCGCCGAGAGCGGCCACGGCATCGCCATGGGCCGCCGGCCGATGGTCGACGACCGCCTCGCGCGGGGGACGCTCATCGCGCCATTCGGCGCCGGCGACCCGACCGGTGCGGCCTACTATCTGTGCCGGACGGCCGATGCCGAGCCGACCGCGACGACCCGCCGGGTCGAGCGCTGGCTGCGGGCGCTGGCCGCCGCACCGCCGGGCGAGGCGGCAGCGCGCGGCCAGGCTTGAACGATGCTCATGCGCGCCTGAACCGAAGTCAATGGCGACGGCCGGCGCCGACGCCTACTTCCCAGGCATGCCAAGTCGGCGCCTGGCCGATGGCCGGGCCAGAATGCGGAGGAAGACCATGACCGAGCTCGCCACCGCCGTCGCCGCCGCGCCGCGCAGCGTACCGGCGATCCATGCGGAGCTCACCTTCATAAGGCCGCAGGACACCAAACCGGTGTTCGAAAGCTCGGCGGTCACCGGCGGCGCGCCACGCATCTTCTTCGAGACCGAGCGGCACACGGTCGCCATCCACGACATGCGGCCGCTCGCCGATGCCTTCTCGCTCGACCGCGAGGGCTTCGAGCTGCTGCGGCACGAGACCACGGCCGATCTTGACGACGACCAATCGGTGGAGCAGGTCTACTACCCTGAGATCGAGGCGCTGCTGCGCGCCGTGACCGGGGCGAGCCGCGTCGTGATCTTCGATGCGACGCGCCGATCCGACGCCGGTCAGGGTGCCAAGAACCGCGACGGGCGGCGCGGTCCGGCGAGCCGGGTGCACGTCGACTATACCGCCAAGAGCGGCCCGCAGCGGGTCAAGGACCTGCTCGGCCAGGAGGAGGCGAAGCGCCTGTCCGACTCCGGCGCGCGGATCGTCCAGATCAACGTCTGGCGGCCGATCCGCGGCCCGGTGCGGCGCTCGCCGCTGGCGCTCGCCGACGCCGCGAGCGTGCGGCCCGAAGACCTGATCGCCACCGACCAGGTGTTCCCCGACCGGGTCGGCGAGATCTACCACCTCGCCTATGATCCGGGGCAGCGCTGGTACTATGCGCCCGAGATGACGCCCGACGAGGTGCTGCTGATCAAGGGCTACGACAGCCGCACCGACCGGGCGCGCTTCACGCCGCACGGCGCGTTCGAGCTGCCGAACACGCCAGCCGATGCGCCGCCGCGCGAGAGTATCGAGGTGCGCACCCTCGTGGTCATCGGAGGCTGAAACTTCGGTGCGGCGCGACGCAGCGCGGCTTTGCGGACGGAGGAGGGAACATGAAGATCGGCATCATCGGCGCCGGCAACATCGGCGGCACGCTGACCCGTCGCCTGACGGCGCTGGGGCATGAGGTACGGGTGGCGAACTCGCGGGGGCCGCAGAGCCTGGCCGGCCTCGCGGCCGAGACCGGTGCCACCGCCGTCTCGGCGCGCGACGCGGTGCGCGGCGTGGACCTGGTCGTCGTGACCATCCCGGAGAAGAACGTGCCGGACCTGCCGGCCGACCTGTTCGCGGGCGTCGACCCGAGCGTCGTGGTCGTCGATACGGGCAACTACTACCCGCGCTCGCGCGACGGGCTGATCGAGGGGATCGAGGCGGGCCTGCCGGAGAGCCGCTGGGTCGAGCAGCAACTCGGCCGGCCGGTGGTCAAGGCGTTCAACAACATCTTCGCCTCGCACCTCCTCGAGCTGGGCAAGCCCGCCGGCACGCCCGGGCGCATCGCCCTGCCGGTGGCGGGCGACGAACCGGGCAAGTCGGTCGTCATGCGGCTGGTCGAGGAACTGGGCTTCGATGCGGTCGACGCCGGCAGCCTGGACGAGTCCTGGCGGCAGCAGCCGGGCACGCCGGTCTACACCACCGACCTCGATGCCGAGGGCGTCCGGCGGGCGCTGGCCCAGGCGTCGCCGGAGCGCACGGCCGCCTGGCGCGCCACGCCGAACAGCCCCGGCACCTTCGCCAACCCCGCCTGAGGGCGCGCCAAGCCTCCGAACGCGGCTCTCAACGCGCGCCGGCGGGCACGGTGAGCGCTTCCGGCACGATGTCCGTGTTCTGGGCGCTGCGGATGAGCCAGCCACCGTCCTCCTGCGCCGCCACAAACAGCAGGATGCCGCGGCGCGGCCTGCCAGCCGAGCCGTCCGGCTCCTCCTGTCCGGAGAGCGTCCAGGTGCTGTGCACGGTTGCCAGGTCGGGCCGCAGGTGCTTGACGACCTGCTGATCGATCTGCAGGCGCGAGTTGCGAAAGAACCTGCGGTGCGCGAAGGCGTGCGCCTCCTCGATGGTGCGGCGATCCCGCCACCAGATGCCGACGACGTTGACGAAATCGGCATCCGCGGCGAACAGCAGGGCGAGCGCGGTCGGGTCGTGGCGGTTCCAGGCATCCGCGAAGAGCGCCGGCAGCGCGTCGGGCGATGGCGCGCTCATGGAGTCTCTCCTTCCCCTTAGCTCTATCACCAGCCGGCCTGGCCCCCGAGCCGGATCAGGTTCCAGGATGCCGGCGCCAGCGTCGCGCGCAGGCGGTCGCCCTCGATCGCGATGCCGTCCAGCGGCGCCGGCCTGACCCGGTCCGGGTCATCCTTGCTGTTGACCGCCTCGAGTTCGCCGCGCAGCTCCAGCGCGTCCTCGAGCGCGACATCCTGGAAGCCCTTGACGGTCACGTCGAGGGCGATCGCCTGGTCGAGCGAGCGGTTCAGCGCGAACAGGGAGAGCCCGTCCTCGCGGCGGACCGCGACGAGCTTGAGGTAGGGCACCGCGGGCATGTGGTAGCGGTGGTCCTCCTCGCCGCGCGGATCGTAGTAGGTCGCGGCGTAGCTTGGCGAGTCGACCCTGGCGCGCAGCACCTCGCCGCGGCCGAAGCGGCTCATCTGCGCGAACGGGTAGAAGATCGTCTGGCGCCAGGCCGGCCCGCCGGTCTCGGTCATGATCGGCGCGATCGCGTTCACGAGCTGGGCGAGGCAGGCGCAACGCACCCGGTCGGCGTGGTTGAGGAGCGAGATGCAGGCGCCGCCGAAGGCCAGCGCATCCGCCATCGTGTATTCCTCCTCGAGGATCGGCGGCGCCACCGGCCAGTTCGGCAGCACGCGCTGCGCCCGGCCGCGCCGCGTGCGGTACCAGACGTTCCACTCGTCGAAGCTGAGCATGATCCGCTTGGCCGAGCGCCGCCGCGCCGCCACCGCATCGGCGATCGCCACGACCTCCTCGATGAAGCTGTCCATCAGGTCCGGGCTGGCCAGGAAGGCCGGGTAGTCGCCGGCGTAGTTGTTGAGATAGGTGTGCAGCGAGATGAACTCGACATGCTCGAAGCAGTGCTCGAGCACGGTGTCCTCCCAGCTGCCGAAGGTCGGCATGGTGCGGCCGGACGAGCCGCAGGCGGCGAGCTCGATCGCCGGGTCGATCCACCTCATCATCTTGGCCGCCTCGGTCGCGACCCGGCCGTACTCGGTCGCGGTCTTGGCCTCCATCTGCCAGGGGCCGTCCATCTCGTTGCCGAGGCACCAGAACTTGATCGCGTGCGGCTCGGGCCAGCCGTGCGCGCGGCGCAGCTCCGACAGCGTCGTGCCGCCCGGATGATTGCAGTACTCGAGCAGGTTTCTCGCGGCGTCCGGGCCGCGCGTGCCGAGATTGACCGCGAGCATCGGTTCGATGCCGGCGAGCCGGCACCAGTCGACAAACTCGTTGGTGCCGAACGCGTTGGTCTCGGTCGACATCCAGGCGAGGTCGAGGCGCTTCGGCCGCTCGGCGACCGGGCCGACGCCGTCCTCCCAGTTGTAGCCGGAGACGAAGTTGCCGCCGGGATAGCGCATGATCGTCGGGCCGAGCTCGCGCACCAGGTCCAGCACGTCGCGGCGGAAGCCGCGCTCGTCGGCCGTCGGATGGCCGGGCTCGAAGAGGCCGCCGTAGACGCAGCGGCCCAGATGCTCGACGAAGGCGCCGAACAGCCGGCGATCGGTCGTGCCGATGACGGCGTCGCGATCGAGAAGAACCTTTGCGGTGAGCACGCGGCAGTCTCCGTTCAAAGGGCTTGGACGCTGGTGTCTTCGGCGAGCGGCAGCGCGGATGCCGTGAGCTCGTCACGGCCGGCCGCATCGGGCGACAGCACCGAACTTTTGAGCAGGATCGAATAGGGGTGCTGGGGATGCGACAGCACGGCGCGCGCGTCGCCGCTCTCGACCACCCGGCCCTTCTGCATGATCAGCAGGCGGTCGCTGATGTAGTAGGCGGTCGCGAGGTCGTGCGTGATGTAGATGATCGACACGCGCAGCTCGTCGCGCAGCGCCCGGAACAGGTTCACGATCGAGACGCGCAGCGACGCGTCGACCATCGAGACGGGCTCGTCGGCGACGATCAGCGCCGGCTGCGAGATCAGCGCCCGGGCGATCGCGACCCGCTGCAGCTGGCCGCCGGACAGCTCGTGCGGAAAGCGGCCCTTGATCTCGGCCAGCGACAGCCCGACCTGGCGCAGCGCCCGATCGCTTCGCTCCTCGACCTCGGCGGCGCCGCGCGCCGGCGTGAAGTGCCGCGCCGTCATGTACAGGTAGCGGTCGACGCGCTTGAGCGCGTTGAAGGCGCCGAACGGGTTCTGGAAGATCGGCTGGACCTCGCGCATGAAGGCGAGCCGCTGGCGGCGGCCGCGGATGGTCGCGAGATCCGTGCCGCGAAACCGCACCGCGCCGGCGCTCGGCGCCACGAGGTTCAGGATCATGCGCGCGAGCGTGGTCTTGCCGCTGCCCGATTCGCCGACCACGGTGAAGATCTCGGGCCGCGCCGCATCGAGGGTGAAGCTGACGTCGGCGACCGCATCGAAGTGTTGCCGGGAGAAAATGCCGCCCATCGCATAGGTCTTGCCGACGCCGTCCACCTCGAGCAGCGGCGCGCTCACGACGCGGCTCCTGCCACCGTCTCCGAGGTGACGGCAAAGCAGGCGACCCGGCGCCCGGGCGCGACCGGCAGGAGCGGCGGATTCTGCTCGCGACAGACGGGCATGGCGAGCGGGCAGCGCGGATGGAAGCGGCAGCCGGGCGGCGGGTCGGCGAGATTGGGCGGCGTGCCGCCCAGCCCCTGCTTGGGCGCCTCGTCGCCGATCCGCGGCAGGCTGGCGATCAGATGGCGGGTATAGGGATGCAGCGGCGCGCGGAAGATGTCGCCGGTCGGGCCCTCCTCGACCAGACGGCCGGCATACATGATGCCGAGCCGGTCGGTGAGGTTGGCGTGCACGGCGAGGTCGTGGGTCACGAACAGCAGCGACGAGCCAAGCTCGCGCTGCACCTCGCGGATCATCGCCAGCACGCCTTTCTGCACCACGACGTCCAGCGCCGTCGTCGGCTCGTCGGCGATGATGAACTCCGGCCGGCAGACGGTCGCGAGCGCGATCGTGACCCGTTGGCGCATACCGCCCGACAACTCGTGCGGATAGGCGTTGAGCACGCCGGGCTGCAGATGCAGGCGCTCGAGATGGTTCCTCACGATCTGCCAGAACGCCGGCATCGGCTTGGCGATGTGGCGGTAGGCGAAGTCGACGAACGAGTGCCTGATCCGGCGCACCGGGTTCAAGACGCTCATCGAGCCCTGCATGATGTAGGAGAGATGCCGCCAGCGGATCGCGGCGAGCGCGGCCGCGCCGCTCTCGTAGACGCTGAGTTCCCCGCCGCCGAAGCGGAACCGGACGCTGCCGCCGACGACGTTGAGCGGCGGCCGGATCACGCCCGCGATCGTCTTGATCAGCGTGGTCTTGCCGCAGCTCGACTCGCCGGCGAGGCCGTAGATCTCGTTCGGCGCCACGTGCAGGCCGACGCCGTCGACCGCGCGCACCTCGCGCTCGATGCCGAAATAGCGCGTCTGGTAGTAGGCGCGCAGATCGCTGACCTCGAGCACCGGCGGCGGCGCCGTGGCGCGGCGGACCGGCGAAGCGGCGGCGAGCGCGGCGGTCATGACGGCGCGCCGCCCATGCGCGAGAGCCGCGAGCGCGGGTCGATGTACTCGTTCATCGACACCGCCAGCAGGAACAGGCCGATGAAGGTGATCACCACCAGCGCCACCGGGAAGAAGATCCACCACCAGATCCCGGCGACCAGCGCGGTGTGCTGGTTGGCCCAGTAGATCATCACGCCGATGGTGGGGGTGTCGACGTTGGTGAAGCCCAGGACCGACAGCGTGACCTCAAGGCCGATCGACCAGTTGATGTTGTTCATCGTGGTCGAGAACATGATCGGCAGCACGTAGGGCAGATGCTCCTGCGTCACGATCTGCCGGGTGGTCATGCCGGAGAAGATGCCGCTCTCGGTGAACTCGCGGGTGCGCAGGCTCATGGCGATTGAGCGGATCAGGCGGGCGTCATAGGCCCAGCCCAGCCCGGCCATAACCAGCGCGAGCAGCGCCCAGGTCATGCTGTCGCGCATCACGAAGTAGAACAGCACCAGGATGGGGAACAGCGGGATGACGATGAAGGTGTCGTTGATCGACATCAGCACGCGGTCGACCGCGCCGCCGAGATAGCCGGACAGCAGGCCCACGACCAGCGAGAGGATGCGGCTGATGATCGCGACGGCGAAGCCGAACAGCAGCGTGTTGCGGATCGCGAAGGTGAGCTGCCAGAACATGTCCTGGCCGCGCGAGGTGGTGCCGAGCGGATAGGCCCAGGACGGCGGCACGTCGGGCGGCACCAGGTAGATGTCCTGCGGCGCGTAGGGCGACCAGAACGACAGGGCCGAGATCACCAGCACGAAGGCCATCAGGGCGGCGCCGGCGGCGAACTCGCGGTTGTAGCGCAAAAGGTCGCGCAGCACGGCGAGCATGGCTCAGGCGAGCCTCACGCGTGGATCGATCAGCGGATAGAGCAGGTCGATCAGCAGCACCGCGATCGAGACGGCCAGGATGGAGACCGTGGTGACGCCGAGCACGAGGCTGTAGTCGCCGGCGTGCACGGCGTCGATCAGCAGCGTGCCGACGCCGGGATAGCCGAACACCTGCTCGGTGATGATGGCGCCGTTGAAGATCGCGCCGAGCGACATGGCGAGCCCGGTGACCTGCGGTGCCAGCGCGTTGCGCATCACGTACGAGGTCAGGATGCGCCGGTGATCGACGCCGCCATACTCGGCATAGGTCACGTAGTCCTCGGTGACGATGTTCGAGACCAGAGCGCGCATGCCCATGAACCAGCCGCCCACGCCGACCAGCACCAGCGACAGACCCGGCAGGATCGCGTGCTCGAGCACGCTGAGCACGAACTCGGGGCTGAAGCCGCGCGCCATGTTCATCTGATAGCCGCCGCTGATCGGCAGTACCGGCCAGACATAGCCGAACAGGATCAGGAGGACGAAGGCGACGATGTAATAGGGGATCGGGTGGAAGGCCATCGCGATGACGCCGGCCAGGCGCAGAAGCCGGCTGTCGCGATAGTAGCCGGCGAGACCGCCGAGCAGGTTGCCGAACAGCCAGGCGATCAGCGTCGCGACCAGCAGCAGCCCGGCGGTCCAGGGCAGGGCGTTCCAGATCAAGGTCGCGACCGGCGCCGGGAAGGCGGAGAGGGAAGGGCCGAAGTCGGCCACCAGCACGCGCCGCCAGAAATCGAGATACTGGTCCCACAGCGTGCCCTCGAGCCCGTACAGCTCGCGCAGCGACTGGCGCAGCATCTCGATCGCCTCGGGGCTGGTGCTGCCGAACGAGGTCGCTGCCGAGATCGACTGCTCGATCGGGTCGATCGGCGTCATGTGGGTGACGAAGAACGCGATGTTGATGCCGATGAAGACGACCAGCAGAAACTGGGCGAGCCGCTTGCCGACATAGGCGGCGTAGCTGCTCATCGCCTCGGCCCGGAGCTGGCGATCGGGGCGCGCGGACGGGGAATCAGAGGGGCGGCGCCGCCGCCCCTCCTTCCTGCGAGCGCTGCGGCGTCACTTCTGCGCCATCTTGTGCGGCCGCAGCTTGACGAACATGTACTTGGTGTTCGCCCAGTTCGGCACCGGATCGGTGTAGGGATTATCCGCGGTCGGATATCCGGTCCAGTACGTCTCATCCATCACCGTGAAGACGTTGTACGACATCAGCGGGATGGTCGGCATCTCGCGTGCCACCAGCTTGACGTACTCCTTGCCCAGCTCGATGCCGCGCGGATCGTCAAAGTCGATCGTGCGGATCTCCTCGATGATCTTGTCGAGCTCGGGGCTCGACCAGCGCTGCCAGTTGCGCGGCGGCTGCGGTTTGCCGGGATCGGCGACGAACTCGGAGTGCCAGCTGTCGAGGAAGAACGACAAATCGGGGTGACCGCCCCAGGTCTCGACGCTCCACGACATGATGGTCTCGAAATCGCCGCTGTTGCGGCGGGTCACCAGCGTGCCTTCGGCGACGTCGATGCTCGCGTCGATGCCGAACTGGCGCCATTGCTGCGCGATCATCGACCCGGCGCGGGTCATCACCGGGCGCGCCTCGCCCTCGACCGTGATGCGGATCTTGAACGGCTTGCCGTCGGGCGTGTACCAGGCGTCGCCGCGCTTGCTGAAGCCCGCCCTCTCGAGCAGCTCCGCCGCCGCCTCGGGGTCGGGCTTCCACCAGCCGCGGCCGAAGGCGCGGGCGATCTCCTCGGGATCGCTCGGGATCGCATCGCCCATCGAGGGGCGCAGCATCTCGGCGATCTGCTGCCCGACGGTCGGATCGTACGGCTTGATCTTGCGCTTGCCGGTGTCGATCTCGAAGCTCTTCAGCCAGTCCTGAAGCGGCTCGTGATAGTACTCCGGCTGCGTGCCGGTCGGCGGGACGCCGATCGCCGAGATCGTCGCGGCGCCGCGATAGGACGCCATCGCCACCGCCTTGATGTCGATCAGCAGCGCGAGCGCCCAGCGCACGTCGCGGTCCTGGAACACCTCGTGCTGGGTGTTGAAGATCAGCGCCGGTAGGGTCGGATCGGGATGGCCGTAGGGGAAGCCCGGGAACCAGCCGTGCGAGCTGTCGGATTCGCGGGCGAGGGTGAACATGCCCTCGGGCGCGGTATCGTGGATGATGTCGAGCTGGTGGTTCAGCTGCGCGATCACCCGCTTGTCCGGCGGGCCGGGGTCGATGTAGGCGGCGTATTTCGGGCCGGGCTCGCCGAAGCGCGCCACCGTCGTGCGCTGCCAGTCGTCGCGCTTCTGCCAGATGTACCATTTGCCGTTGGGGTCGTAGCTGTGCAGCGTGTACGGCCCGAGCGAGACCGGCGGGTTGAAGTCGAACTGGTGCGGATCGCCCGCCGTCTCGAAGACGTGCTTGGGCATCATCCACATCGCGTTCCAGCGCACCGTGAACAGCGTGTGGAAGCGCGAGTTCGGCTTCTTGAGCTTGAACACCACGGTGTAGGGATCGGGCGCGCTCACCGACTCGACGTTGATCTGGACCGGTGCGCTCCAATAGAGCCCGTCGGTCTTCATATGGGTCTCGATCGTGTAGATGACGTCGTCGGCGGTGAACTCGACGCCGTCGCTCCAGTAGATGCCCGGCCGCAGCTTGACCGTCATCTCGGTGAAGTCGTCGTTGTAGATGGGCTTCTCGGACGCGAGCGAGTTGTCCCAGACGCCGTCGATGCCGTAGTCGGGATCGATGTACCAGAAGGTGTCCATGGCCAGCTGCTGCAGGCCGGTCGACCGGCCGCCGGCATTAATCGCCCAGTAGTTGAACCAGCCGGGATTCTTCACCGTCCCTTCCGGGTTCTCGATGATGATCGTTTCCTCGCGGGGCAGATTGGAGATGGTCCCCTGGGCGAACGCGGTGACGCTGACCAGCGCCGCGCCCGACGCAAGCGCAAGGGCTCGCAGAATGTGCATGTTCGCCTCCCCTCGGCGGCTAGCGGGCTATCGTGCCGCTTCTGCTTCGGCACGACCTGATTGCGCACGCACGACGCTAGCTTACGACCCATGGTAGGTCAATGGCGCTGCTGATATATATCAGCGCAACCGATACATTGGCTTCGCGAAATCAACCGCCGCGCGGCGAAGTCGAATGCGCATCAGGATGTCCTGATCGTAGTTGCCGAAGCCGCGGCCGAAGATGTTCACTCCGCCGGGATGCTTCGCCTCGTCATCGATACCGATCTTCAGGCGCATGGAATGGTGTCGGGCGAGGTCGAGCTCGCCGAGCGTCACGTCGGAGAGCCAGCCCCCGTTCAGGAAGCAGCCGTCATTCGAGATCTTCCAGGTGGTCAGCTTGCCGTATTGCGAGCCTTCCAGCTTCCACCAGCGGGGCGTGTAGATGCCGCGCTGGTCGCCGAAATCGCCGGGCGACGTCCAGGTGCCGATCAGCACGTCGTTGACCCAGAGGCTGATGTCGGAGGGCCAGTCGCTGTTGGTGCCCGGCACCTCCGACGACAGCTCCATGCTGAACTCGACCGCTTCGACGTCGGCGTTCAGGATCTTGGCGTTGTTGGGAAACTTGTATTCAACATAGCCGCGCCCGAACCAGATCAGCGAGGCCTGCATGCGGCTCGGATCGAGGAAATAGTCCGGCACGTCGAGAAGGCCGATGATGCCATCCGGCGAGCACAGGCCGCAGGGTGCTGTGACCTGGCAGGCCGTGTACAGACCGAGCGGCATGGCGACCTCGATCAGGTCCTCCTTCTGCTGCTCCGGCGCGCCGTCGAGGCGGATCACGATCTCGTCGAAGCGCACCGAGCAGACCTTCTGCTGGCCCTTGGCCGCCTTGACCAACTCGGCGCGGATCAGCCCGGCGCTCTCGAGCGCCTGGACGTTGGTGGCGACCGTCGACTGCGGCATGCCGAGATGCCGGCTGATCTCGTTGACGTTCATCGGCCCGCGCCGGCGCAGCGCATGCAGGATCTGGAGGCGCATCGGCGACGACAGCCCCTTGACGAGGTCGAGGTCGTCCTCGGGATTGATCGTCAGGAACTTGCGCTGCGTCGCGCTCGAAGACACCAAGGCCGCCCCTCCATATCGTTGTCCGGCATTTATATCAGCGATTCGGGTTCTGTCCAGGCGACGGGCAGGCCGCCTCAGGCGGTGGCGCCGAGGCCGCCAATGATGTAGGCGATGCCGACATGGCGGACGCGGGCAAGGAGCTCGAGGGCCGGGTCGCCCTGATCACCGGCGCGGTGCGGCGGATCGGCCGGGCGATCGCGCTGGCGCTGGCGCGCGACGGCGCCGCGATCGTGATCAACACGCGCAGCTCGAAGGACGAGGCGGCGGCGGTCGCGGCCGAGGTCGAGGCGCTCGGCGCGCCGGCCATGGTGCATCTCGCCGACGTCACCGACGAGGCCGCGGTGCAAGCGATGGTCGATGCGGCGCTGGCGCGCTTCGGCCGCCTCGACATCCTGGTCAACAACGCCGCCGACCGGCAGCAGGCGCCGCTTACCGAGATCAGCCTGGCGCAGTGGCGGCACATCACCGGCATCATCGTCGACGGCGCGTTCCTCTGCGCGCGCGCCTGCCTGCCGCCGATGCTCGCCGCCGGCGGCGGCACCATCATCAACATCGGCGGCGCCACCGCCCATATCGGCGCGCACCACCGGGCGCATGTGGTCACCGCCAAGGCGGCGCTGATCGGCCTCACCAAGGCGATCGCCGTGGAGTTCGCCGACCGCGGCGTCACCGCCAACTGCGTCGTGCCGGGCAGGATCGGCGGCGCGCGCAGCCAGACCGCCGGCGAGGCGCCGCCGATGGGCGGCGGGGCCGCGCCGCTGGTCGGCCGCGCCGGCACGCCCGAGGAGGTCGCGGCGATGGTCCGCCAGCTCTGCCTGCCGGTCAGCCGCTACATCACCGGCCAGACGATCCACGTCAGCGGCGGCACGGTGCTGCCCTGAAGGCTACGCCTGCAGCAGGGGGCGCAGCAGGCGGACCGAGCCCAGCCGCTCGATCCGCCAGATCGCGGCGATGAGCGCGCCGGCCCGCTCGGCACCGAGCACGGGCGCCAGCAGGTCCTCCGCCTTTATCTGGACCTCCTGCCGATCCATGGGGTTGTCTGGCGTGCCGCGCACCGCGCGGGCGCGCTGCTCGAGCCGGCGGCCGTCGCGCATGCTGACGGCGACGATCGCCTGGCGGGGCGGTAGCGCCCGGCTCAGCTCGGCGTCGGGCACCGCCTCGATGCGCGCGCGCAGCGCCAGGACCGCCGGATCGCGCATCCGTGCCCGGTCGTGCGCCGCGGCGAAGCCGAGCCTGCCGTCCAGCAGCAGCACGGCCAGCAGGTGCTGCACACAGAGGTTCGGGACGTCGCGGTCGTCGACCAGATGGATGCGATCGTCGGGCAGCCGCACGATGAGTTCGGCGACGTCGTCGGGGTGGATGGCGTGCGCCTGCATCAGCGCCGCGAGCGCGTCGAGCGCCGCCTGAGCCGGCGAGCCCGAGGGCCACTTCTTGATCGAGGCGCTTGCGATCTCGAAGCGGCTGCCCAGCTCGTCGACCAGCGCCTCGGGCCGCGGCGTCTCGGCAAAGGCCTCGAGGAAGGTGCGCTCGCCCGCGAGCGGGTCCTCGACGCCGGTGAAGCCCGCCGCGGCCATGGTCGCCGCCGCGACGCCGTTGCGCGCCGGCATGCCGCCGAAATCGAACGCCTTCTCGATGTGGTCCGGATCGCGCATCCAGTAGGCGAGGCCGGAGGCCTGCTGCACCGCGTAGGACAGCTGGAAGCGCACGGCTCGCGCATCGAGGCCGAGCAGCGCGCCGGCCGCCGCGGCGGCGCCGAACAATCCGCCCAGGCTGTGCGTGCTGTGCGGCCGGCCGTAGGGTCTGCCCAGCCCCAGCGCCAGCACGAAGCGGGCGCCGACGTCGTAGCCCAGCGCCACGGCGCGCAGCAGGCCGGCGCCGTCGCGATCCGCGAGCTCGGCCGCCGCCAGCGCCGCCGGCACCACGGCGCAGCCCGGATGAAAGCGGCCGCCGTCGTGCGAATCGTCGCTCTCGTCGGCATGCGCGCTCATGCCGTTGGCGAGCGCCGCGTTGACCGCCGTGGTGAGGTGCCGGCTGCCGACCACGGTGGCCTGGCGCGCCCCGCCCTGGGCGCGCACATAGGCGAGCGCCCGCCGCCCCGGCGGCAGCCGCGACCCCGAGACCATCGCCGCCAGGGTGTCGAGCAGGTGATGCCGGGTCTTCTCGGCGATTTCGGGCGGCAGCGGCCGGTCCGCCGCGGTCGCGATATGCTCGCTGAGCGCGCGCGTCACCGGCGAGAGATCCGTCATGCTCAACCTCTCCCCTGCAGAACCGTGCGACGCGCGAGCGGGCGAGGTTGCCTTCCGCCGCGCCGGCGCTTATTGTCGACAATCAGCAATAATGGCGGCATCGACACGCCGCGACAGCGCCCGATCCTCAGGATCGGCCTTTTCGCAGGGAGACACCATCATGCGCCACGCCCAGCTGTTGCTCCCGATCACCGGCCTGCTTGCCGGCCTCAGCCTGGCCGCGAGCGATGCGACGAGCGCCGAGATCGCCTATCCGCAGGACACCGTAACCCTGGTCACGCATTCCAGCGTCGGCGGCGGCACGGACGTGTTCCTGCGCGAGATGATCAAGCATCTCGGCAACATCATCGACGCCGACTTCGTGGTCGAGAACGTGACCGGCGGCAGCGGCGCCAAGGCGATGGCGCTCCTGGCCACCTCGCCTCCCGACGGCTCGATCCTCTACGGCACGACGCCGACCTACATCAACACCTCGATCCTGTCGGACGTCGAGTACACCTACGAGGACATGGAGCCGCTGGTGAACGTGTTCCTCGACCCGCAGATCGTCTACACGCGCGCCGACAGCCCGTACAACTCGCTCGCCGAGGTGATCGAGGCTGCCAAGGCGAATCCCGGCCAGCAGCGGTGGGGGGTCAGCACCCCGGGCTCGCTCGACCGGCAGGTGA